>NZ_JBEONP010000072.1:0-13063 GCF_040544435.1 Undibacterium sp. GrIS 1.2 | reverse complement strand
CCTCGGCTATCGAACGCCGTTTGAGGTTTTTTATAATTTGGATATACTCCCACTAAAACTTACCTCCCGTTGCTCTTCGTAGCTGAATCCGCCTAGCCAATTACCCAATGATTCTCTGGAAGATTAAAATATACTCACCCAGAGTATTATTTTTAATAATATAAACGGAAAGACTTTACCGAAAATATAATTGCTCAATATTGCTTAATATTTCTTAGAGCAAATCTTTATTATTTCCAAAAAACTCTAGACGCTTATTCATCAGCTTCTTCGTCACGAGGGGCGCGCATTGCGGTCTGAATTGCTTTGGAGGAAAATCCTCGCTGCTGCATAAAACGCGCTTGCTTTGCACGCTCAAGATGGTCTGCGGCGGAATGAGGGAATTTTCTGTGTAGTACATCGATCGCACGACTCAACTCTGATTCCGTCAACTCAGCTTTAACGCGATCAATTTCTTGCCCGTCCATCTGGTGGCTCTGTAATTCGGCGAGTATTCGTTGGTTGCCGAAACGTGCTGCACGGCGATTTACCAAAGAATCTGCAAAGCGCTCGGCTGACAGATATTTGGCAGTTTCTAACCAATCAAGCAACACCGAGACATCTTCGCCTTCTTGTGCATGAGGCTGAAGCTTACGCTCCAATTCCATCCGGCTATGTTCTCGCATAGAGAGATAACGTAGCGCTCTGGCTTTTAAACTGATTTTTAATTTAGCCATCGTTAAATATCACGGAATATCGATACAATAAAAAACCGGAATATGCTTGTATTAGGAGCATATTCCGGCTTGAACTTTTTGACTTGAGTTTTTGACTCAATGGCCGCAGCCATTACATGATTTGCTTAGGCTATTTCGCCAGTCACTTAGCGAGTTTGTGACTAATGAGTTTGCGGTATCAGAATGAAAAACTTACACTAAGCCTATTCAGCCTTCTCCGCTTTTTCAGCTTTTTCTGCTTTTGCTGGTTTTGATTTAGTTTTTTCTGTCACTAACTCTTGCAACAACGGTACTTTTAAATGCACACGAACTTTGTTTTCAATCTCATGCGCGAGTGCCGGGCGCTCGCTCAAGAAACTGCGTGCATTATCTTTACCTTGCCCAATGCGTTCACCATTGTAGCTATACCAGGCACCCGCTTTTTCTACAATCTTGGCATCGGCGGCCAAATCTAAAATCTCGCCTTCGCGGGAGATGCCTGCGCCGTACAAGATATCAAAATGCGCTTCTTTGAATGGAGGCGCTACTTTATTTTTCACTACTTTAACTTTGGTTTCGTTACCGATGACTTCATCACCGGCTTTGATGGAACCTGTACGGCGAATATCCAAACGAACCGATGCGTAAAACTTCAATGCGTTACCGCCAGTTGTAGTTTCCGGGCTACCAAACATGACACCAATTTTCATCCGTATCTGATTAATAAAAATAACCAATGTATTAGTACGTTTGATGCTGCCAGTAAGTTTGCGCAAAGCTTGTGACATCAGACGCGCTTGCAAACCTGGCAAAGAATCACCCATATCGCCTTCGATTTCAGCACGAGGTGTAAGCGCAGCGACTGAATCGATGACGATCAGATCGACACTGCCTGAACGTACCAGAGCATCCGTAATTTCTAGTGCTTGCTCGCCGGTATCTGGTTGTGAAATCAGCAAATCAGATAAATTAACGCCTAGTTTTTGCGCATAGCCCACATCCAGAGCGTGCTCCGCATCAATAAATGCGCAAGTGCCGCCCAACTTTTGCATCTCTGCAATGACTTGCAATGTCAGCGTTGTTTTGCCGGAAGATTCTGGACCATAAATCTCAACGACGCGACCGCGCGGTAAACCGCCTACGCCCAAGGCAACGTCCAGTCCCAAAGAACCCGTGGACACGACTTGTACTTCTTCTACCACTTCGCCATCGGCCATCCGCATGACGGAACCTTTGCCAAATTGTTTTTCAATCTGTGCCAATGCGGCGGCTAAAGCTTTGCTCTTGTCTGAGCCGGTATCGGATTTTTTGTCGTCCATAATTTCTTTCAGGTATGTTGCGCTTTATGATTTTTTGAAATGTGCCGATGGATTTTTACAAAAATCAGCAGGTTTTCTACATCTGACGATACTGTATAAAAAATCAGTGATTTATGCAAGCAGGATTTTAAAGAATATTGACTAATTATGTAATTAGTCAATGCTTCTTTAATCTTATCAGTTTGTTCAAGACCACTACAAACAAGATCAAAAAAACAACTAACGACATATATTACGGGGTAAAAATTATGTCGATTTATAAGTTGGTTATATACGGTGGAGCCTGCTGGCGCTACTAAAGCGGCGAATAACACCAGTAGCGTTGGTGCTGTGATCGAAAGCGTTAGTTATACGCAATCGATAGTCTGCTGATGCGATTAGAAAATCGATATAGCTAAGTGCGGCAGCACGCAGACGAAGTGAAGCAAATCCTTTATCTTCTATGAAAAATCGCACCTATCGTAAAAACATCTATTCCATTGATCAGTTTTTAAAAAACGACTTAATACTTGGTGAAATATCTTGATCTGTCAGCGCAAGATAGACATGTCTGATCAAAGTGGGGATTGATTAATGCAACGGTTAAGGCGAAAACAGATTTAACTATTTGCTCTATCAAGTTTAAATTACATTGGAATTTCATATTGGCACGATCTCTTTAACAAGGCCTCTTCAAGCTTTTTCTGCTTTCGCGGAATAAATTCTGGATGGGCATATGCTAGTTTTTAGGCAAGTACATTGCTAACCTGCATCAAGGGAGGTAACACCCCATCGCCAGCATAATCTATTAACTTTTTTTCTATACCAATTTTGAAAGTGCATCGACCATATATGAAACGAAAGCATCACCTTCCTCAGACCGCTGATCGGGCAACTATCTTAGCCCATACCCGGAATCTCAAAATGACTAGCTCCGCAAGTGCTTATGTACGCGGTAGTACCTCAAAATTTTACGAATGGCTTGAAACAGCCAGTATGGGGAAAATACCCGAAGGACCACCTATCTGGATCTGTGGAGATTGCCATATAGGCAATCTTGGTCCAGTCGCCGATATTGATGGCAAAGTTGATTTTCAAATCCGGGACTTTGATCAAGCGGTGATCGGCAATCCGGCACATGATCTGGTGAGGCTGGCACTATCTCTTGCTTTTGCTGCTCGCGGCTCGAATCTGCCCGGGATCATGACAGCGAGTATGCTGGAGGTGCTAATGGATGGGTATACCTCACAATTTGTGATTGGCGATGAGACACCAGTGCCAGTGCCAGCGGTAGTCCGAGCTTCAATGAAAGTAGCGCGACATCGTACCTGGAAACACCTCGCAAGAGAACGTATTACAGATGCTAGACCGCATATCCCGCTTGGCAAAAAATTCTGGCCTATTTTAGCTAAAGAACAAAACGCAATTCAATCTGTCTTTAAGAAAGGAAATGCTATCAATCTGGTAAATAAGATTCGCAGCAGAAATCTTGAAGATAGTGTTGGTCTTTTAGATGCCGCATATTGGGTCAAAGGTTGTAGCTCACTGGGTCTGTTGAGATACGCTGTGCTCCTGGATGTTGATGATACCAAGACTAAAAAGCAGGAAATTTGTCTGATGGATATTAAAGAAGCAGTAGTAGCAAAAGCACCACGGTATCCAGACAGCGGGATGCCACTAGTCAATGCTGAACGTGTAGTGAAAGGTGCCAGGAATCTTTCACCAAATCTTGGCAAGCGCATGATGACCGGACGCATATTAGGGAAATCCGTATTTGTAAGAGAACTTAGGCCAGAGGATCTTAAATTAGAAATCGACGAATTATCTCCACGAGAAGCTGTAAAAGTTGCACGTTATGTCGGCGCCATAGTTGGTAAGGCTCATGCAAGACAAATGGATGAATCAGTTGCACTAGATTGGTTTAAAGAATTGACACGTAATCCATCTAGCAAGGGGGCGCCCAATTGGCTGTGGAAGTGTACGGTAGAGTTAGCGGCGCTACACGAAGCAGCATATTTAGATCATTGCAGGCGTTACGTCTCGACTCAAATTGATGATTAGATAGCTACAAGCTAATCAAGGATCGATCCTTCAATCTTTTCTGAACAGTATTCACTGAACAAAAAATAAGAGATATGACAAAAACGGGCGATTTAGAATTAGGCAAATGAAGCCTTTAATTTGACTTGTTCAGTTCAAAGTCACTGGAATACCAATTATTATTTAATATGTATTTGCAGCCCATTCAACAAACCCTCTTTAGCTGAATACAAAATTGGGCAGTTGACGACAATTTTGGTGGGTGTCAGGTCGACTAACTGCTTCTCTGTTGCATCCAGAACCTCTTCTTCTGATTTCAGTACATGGGCTTTTGTTGTATCGCGCCAGGTGACAATGTAGACGACCCATAATGGCGTGTATGCCTCGCTTTTATTGCGGTAGCCGACGCTCTCTGGTGCGGAGGGAAATACGCTGCCTTGATCAAAATTACTCAATTTATAGGCGCGGTCTACTGCCGATGGTTGACCCGGCACTGGCGCACGCAACACATTAGATAGGCGCGATACGTAATTGGTATCAGCCTGTTGTGCCATCTTTTGATCGGACATGTCTGTCGAGATGTAATGCACCAGATGGCCTTGATACCAACCCGCTAGTAAGGGAATTTCTACCGTAGCGACCGATTTTTCATTGAGCTTGCTGAGATCGCTATTTGTATCCGGTGCGGCGTAGCCAGCCTGGCTGGTGAACATCATGCTAAGCGCAATCGCACATGCGGCGGTGCCGAGCTGGTTGAATTGAGTACAGACGGATTGGAAACGACTTTGCATATGCTACTCCTCCATTGGTTTAATTTGGATATTAGCAGAGTATAGAAATTGGATGCTGTAGCGACAACAGCATTGTTTGGCGGGATGAAATTACTAAATTCAATTATCCATATAAAATGCGGCTCTTAGCACGATATTGGCCTGGGAGCCGCAGAAGTATTGGACATACGAAATATCAGTTCAATATCAAAGATCCAGCATCACCCGATTTCTGCCGCTGCGCTTGGCCTCGTATAGCGCTTTGTCTGCACGCTCCAGCAGCTTACCTAGTTTTTTATCGCTTTCTAAATTTGTCGCCACGCCGATACTAACTGTCAGGTGAAACTGCTCGCCCGATGTTGCATGTAGCACCAGGTCTTGCACGTGCTGACGTATTCGTTCTGCTGCGCTGATGGCGTCTTCGCGGCTGGCTTGTTGCAACAAAACGCAAAACTCTTCGCCACCTAAACGTCCAAATACATCTGAATCGCGTAGCTCCAGCGTGACGGTTTGGGCAAATCGGGTCAGCACTTTATCGCCACTCAGATGTCCGTATTGGTCATTGATGGCTTTAAAGTAATCCAGATCCAACATCAACAAGGTCAGGCTATTGTTGTAGCGCTGACTAGTCTTAAAAATATGTTCCGCTTGCTCCAGAAAAGCACGTCGGTTCAATATACCGGTCAGGGCGTCGGTGGTTGCCAGCAGCTGTAGCTCACGCTCCAGCATTTTGCGTTGAGTCACATCGCGGTAAATGCCCTCTACCCCGGCATAAGCACCAGCGTCGTCGTAAATTGCTTTGCTGCTGATAGAGATATCAATCACTCGTCCATCTTTGCGCACCATCTGTCCTGGGAAGTCAGATACTTTGCCATCTTTGATAATTGCCGCTTTAAACGCATCGCGGTCCTCGTTATGCGGATAATACGATTCGGCAGTTTTACCGACAATCTCTTCTGGCTCATAACCCAGTACGGTGCGCACACCGGGGCCGACCATCTGCACTATCCCGGCCGCATCGGTGCGGTAATACACGTCCTGCATATTCTCAAAAAGATGGCGGAAATTTTTCTCACTGATACGAAGCTGCTCAGAGATTTCGCTCTGCGCTGTCATATCCATCCCCACCAGCAACACCGCGCCCTCGCCGCCAAACTGAATAGACGAGCTTGCGACTAACAGCATGCGCAAGTTGTTTTTGCAAGTTCGCAGACGAAATTGGGTAGGATCATTAGCCCAATTGGCACCTTGTTTGTTTAAACGTTGATTCGATCGATTAGCATCCAGAGGATGAACAAAATCACTGACCGGGCGCCCAATCAAACTGGCAGCGCTATCTGCCTCTAGCAATATTGCAGCGGCCATATTGGCATAGACGATTTTGTTATTAATCAATACCGTCATAGATACCGGAATAATATTGATCAAATCACGAAGAAATGTATCAGACACCACTGCAACCTCTTTTTCTTTCCAGTACGACCATGTACAACAAATACAAAGCAAACACAAACTAAGTAGTAACACTGATGCACTTTACTTCTAGTCTAGCATTCTGACAAACCAAACCCAAAAATTGATTTGAAGCAAAATAAGTCATTATTTGCTATCTTGTTACCTTCTCAATACTCTGCAGTGAAAAACTCAAGAGTTCACAAATTTGTGCTGGCTAACGACCTTATTCAGTTTTCTAGGATTTTTATGCGCCCCTTATTATTCCCTTTACTCGCAGCCTTGGCCCTACCCGCATCAGCAGAGCGTCTTACTCTGGAACGTATTTTTGATAACGCCAGTTTGGCTGGCAGCAGCCCCAGAAATTTGCAGGTATCGCCCGACGGCCAGCGAGTAACATTTTTGCGTGGGCGCGACGACGATCAGTTTCAGCTCGATTTATGGGAGCTGACCGTCAAAGATCAAAGCATGCGCCTGCTGTTAGATAGCAAAGTGCTGCAAGCCAACGAGCAGATTTCTGATCAGGAAAAAGCCCGCCGCGAGCGTGAACGGATTGCCAATCTGCGCGGGATTGTTGACTACGACTGGTCGCCAGATGGCAAACAATTACTAGTCCCCTTAGCCGGTGATTTGTATCTGGTTGAACTAGCGCATACCGACAAAGCGCGCAAGATCGCATCTGGCGCGGTGATGTCGGCACAAATTTCGCCCAAGGGCCGGTATGTCTCGTACATCCGCGATCAAAATTTATTTGTGCTTGACCTCACCACCAACACCGAGCGCCAGCTGACTAAAGACGGCGGCGGGACGATCCATAATGCAGAAGCCGAATTTGTCGCCCAAGAAGAGATGGCGCAAACCAGCGGCTATTGGTGGGCACCGGACGATACTGCGATTGCGTTTAAACGCTTTGACGAAAGTCCGGTCCCGATTGCCCGCCGCTTTGAGATTTATGCTGACCGCACTGATGTAATTGAACAGCGTTACCCCTACGCGGGTGCTGCCAATGTGCTGGTGAGTTTGGCTCTGGTTAATCCGCAAAATAGCGAAATTAAACAAATTGATATTGGCAAAGACAAGGATATTTATCTGGTACGCGCCGACTGGAGTGCGGATGCAAAAACACTGGTATATCAACGCCAGACCCGCAACCAGAAACAACTCGATTTAATCGCTGTCAATGCCAGCAGTCTGGCGCAAACAACTATGCTGACAGAGACCTCTGCAAGCTGGGTCAGCATTATGGATAAGCCGTATTTTTTGAAAGAATCACAACAGTTTATCTGGACCTCTGAGCGCAGTGGACGCAAGCATATCTATCTGTACGATATGCAAGGCAAACTGATCCACCCCATCAGCCAAGGTGAATGGGGTATCGACAATATATTGGCAGTCGACGAGAAAGCACAAAAAATATTCGTCAGTTCCAACCGTGATGCTGTCACCGACAAACAAATCTATGCATTGAACTTAGATGGTAGTAAAGCCGATGCCCCGATACGCGTCAGCAAAACCGATGGCTGGCACGAAGCGAAATTCTCAGGCAAAGCCGAAGTTTTTATTGATACCTGGTCTGATCCCAACACGCCACCGCAAGTCAGCCTGCGCCAGCCAGATGGCACGCTGATCGCTTGGATAGAGCATAACGAAGTCAATGCTAAACACCCGTACGCGCGCTACGCCAGTAGCCATTTGCCTACTGAATACGGTACGCTGACATCGGATGATGGTCAGACTCTGTATTACTCCATCAAAAAGCCGCTGGACTTTGATGCTAGCAAGCGTTACCCCGTGTTTTTGCAAGTGTATGGCGGCCCCGGCGTGCAAACCGTGCAACGTCATTGGGGTAGCTTGTTTGAACAATATATGGCGCAGCAAGGTTATATCGTTTTTAAACTAGACAACCGCGGATCTGCACGTCGTGAGCGCCGCTTTACCGACGCCATTTATCAAACGCTGGGTAAAAATGAAGTCGCCGATCAGGTCACAGGGATCAACTGGCTGGCGCAGCAAAGCTTTGTCGATGCCAAACGGATAGGCGTGTTTGGCTGGAGCTATGGCGGTTTTATGAGTCTGCGTTTGTTGTCCGCTGCGTCAGACAAAATCGCGGCGGGTGTATCGGTCGCGCCGGTGACTGACTGGGCCTTGTACGACACGCATTATGTTGAGCAATTTATTAACAGTCCAAAAGACAATCCGGCAGGCTACCGCCAAAGCGGTGTGTTTGCTCATCTGGATGGATTGAAGTCACCATTATTGCTGATACATGGCATGGCCGATGACAACGTGTTGTTCACCAATACCACCAAGCTCATCGATGATTTAAGCAACCGTGGCATCTTGTTTGATCTGATGACTTACCCAGGTGCAAAACACGGGATATCCGGCGCAGCAAAACAGAAGCATGTGTTTCGCACGATTGCGACGTTTTTTGATAAACATCTGGCGAATCCTCAATTGAATAAAGACGGCGCAACGCAGCTGAAATAAGCTGCTGCGCGCTATCTATTCTGCGATATCGGCGGTGTAGTTTTGTTTGAAATTTGCTAGTGAGAGTAGCGTGTTGGCTCTGCAACAGCTCTGCAATAGTTCGGCTATAACTCAGCTATAACCCAGCAACAGCTCAACATTATTTCAGTACCGCTGCCACATCGACGATATCCACACCTTGGAGTTGTCCTAGCCAGGCATCGAACCACGGCTTGTGTGTGGCGCCGACAATCGACAAGACGCGGGCGCCAGGGCGTTCGCGGAAGGTTTCGCGGATGTTGGCGACCATACGCAGATTGCGGATTTCCCAGCCCGCAACCCACATTTGCGGATAGCCTTCTGGCGACTTTGCCCGCAAGGCTGCGCTGACATTGGCTTCGGCGCGTATCCGCAAGCCTTCCGGGTCGTTGATGGAACGGTACAGCGGCAGCAGATCGCTTGCCTTCGATAAGACATCTTCCCGCTTTTCACGCTCGCTCAACACCACACCGCCCGCGGCCCAGGCCGCCTCGATCGACTTAACAAAAGCCTTAATGTCTGGCACATCAATACGGTCACCTGTGTGATTATCTACTGCATAAACCTGCTGAAAGCCCAAGCGTGCAGCAAGACGCGCGGCTAACTGGTAGCTCTCGTTATTCACCGTCTCCATCCGTCTAAGTTTTGCGATTAATGCAGTGTCCAGACTATCGCCGACATGACGCTCAGCCTCAGGAAGCTGTAGCCACTGCACATAGGCCGAGGCAAGTTCATTTGATGCCAGAAACAGAGCGGCCAGACGTCGCCGTTGCGCTGGGGTTGGAGCCTGATTCCTGACGGATTGAGCAGCCCAGGCCTTGAGCGTCTTATCCACTTCGGCCATAGCGGCAGGTACATCTAGCCCGGTAGCCGCTTTCGCCACGTCAGTCGGATCGCAGTACTCGGCACCGTATTTTGCAGGATGGCGGGCAGCAAGATCGCACTCTTCACCGGACTGATCCTCAACAGTGATGATGTCAGGCTTGAACGCCGCCAGCCGGTTTAATACGCCGTCCAGTGCCGCAGGATTGAAGCCTTTTGGCATACTGTTCAGATGCATGGTGCCAAGTACCAGTATCTGCGAGCGTGGCCCGACCATGTCGCGGTCAAGCGTCGCCAGATCGCCTTGAGCCTGCGCTGCGAGCGGTAGTGTCACGATGGCTGTTGCAGCGAATGATGACACTAAACCCCGAATCCAATTTATCTTTTTACCCATGTCGTATTTCTCCAGGTGTGCATCGTTAAAATATGACAGTGTAAGAAAGTACGAAAAAAGCTCAAGCGCATTTTGGACAGAATGCGTATTCACAGGCTTAGGATGTTAAAAATACGGTATGCATTTTTACCGATCGTCAAACATACCAAGCCGGGCATATAACATCAGACAACTAAGAGCGTCATCAACATGTAATTCTGCTCTGTAATGATATGATTTTTTATATTATTCTTGAATGCTACTCAGAAGCCATTCACGATTAAATCGTAAGATTACTGTTAATAGTCCCATGCAGAATATCTGCCATCTCAACAATCTCATATACCATGACCAAATCCAATTCACTCAGTAGCAGCAGGCTTCCGCATCAAGGTTTACGCCGTTTTCAGCGGGCATTGATGGCGACATGCATTGCTGCCAGTGCAGCCGCCATTGCGCTGTCCATTTCCGGCACGGCTGTAGCAGCCGACAAAATCCCTGCTAACAATGTCACTAAACCGAAACTGGTAGTGGTATTAGTCGTCGACGGATTACCGCAAGAACAGGTGCAACGTTATCGCGATCAGTTTGGTCAAGGTGGTTTTCGTCGCTTGCTGGATCAGGGAGCGTGGTTTAGTGACAGCCATCAGGCACATGGCGTCACCGTGACGGCGGTTGGTCATGCCGCGGTGCTGACGGGTGCTTATCCTTATCAACACGGTATTATCGGCAATGAGTGGATAGATCGCGCCAGCATGAGCTCAATGTATTGCACACAAGATGCCGCTTACACTTACCTGAACGAAGAAACCAAATCTAGCGATGGCACCTCCCCAGCTAATTTACGGGTAAGTACGCTAGGCGATGAGCTGCGTTACAGCAATGGCAATTTATCTAAAGTGGTGACAGTATCAGGCAAAGATCGTGGTGCAATCCTGCTCGCTGGCAAAACTGGCACCGCATACATGTACATGGGCAAATCAGGTAATTTTGCGACCAGCACTTATTACCAGAAAGAGAACCCGGAGTGGGTTAAAACTTTTAGCGCTGCCAAGCCGCAAGACCGCTTCTACGGCAAACAATGGAAACCCTTGTTACCAGCACCGGCCTATGCCAACGATGCGCCGGATAATTCGCCCGGCATGGCAGCGGTGGTAGATAACCGCAGTGGTTTTCCTTTTATTTATGGCAGCGACTCAGGTCAGCCAGACGCTAATTATTACGGTAAACTTCCGTACAGCCCTTATCTCGATGAGCTGACGCTGGACTTTGCCCGCGCTGCCATTGATGGCGAAAAATTAGGTCGCAATCCGGCTGGCGTCCCCGATGTGCTGGGCATCAGCTTGTCTAGCCACGACTACATCAATCATAGTTTTGGCCCAGAAAGCCGTATGTCGCACGACCATCTGCAACGCCTTGACCGTCTGCTCGCCAGTTTTTTTGATGATGTAGAAAAACGTGTAGGGCTGGAGAACACGCTGATTGTGTTAACCGCCGATCATGGCTTCCCGAATGTGCCGGAATTTTCTCAGTCACAGAAGCGCGATGCGCAGCGTCTGAATACCGCCAAACTGATGAGCGACGTCAACGACCATTTATCAGAAAAATTTGGACTAAAGAATCTGGTCCTCAAATTTTCATTTCCTAGCCTGATGCTGGACTACCCAAGCATCGACCAAAAAGGCCTGAAGCGGGAAGATGTAGAAAGCGCGATCGCCCGCTTTTTATCTAACTACCCTGGCGTAGCAAATACCTACACTCGCACACAGTTAAGTAACGGCAATTTACCTGACTCGCGCCAAGCCAAGCTGATGCAACGCGGCTGGAATCAGCAAGTGTCTGGCGACGTCATGATCGTTACCAAACCATATTGGTACTTCGGCAGCGGCACCACCGGCACATCACATGGATCGCCTTATAACTATGACACCAACGTACCACTGATGATCATGGGTAAGCGCTGGATTAAACCGGGTGCTTATGCTGAATATGCCGAAGTCGTCGATATCGCCCCAACCCTGGCGCACCTGTTACATGTGCGCCCGCCTAGCGGCAGCGAGGGTCGGGTTTTAAACGAGATCATCAAGGTCGATGCCGTTAAATAAAGGGCAGCTTTGTTAGGGACTGGTCGCTAGGGTCTGTTGATAATTAAATCGTGAGATTTATTTATCAACAGACTTACAGGCCCTAGCCATTTGCATGGATGATTCTTACGATTCATATCAATTTGTAAGCAAGCTTTTAGAATTGATGCGAATGGCTACAATGATGTTAAGCCCCGAATATCTGGGCGAAATGCAGGGAGTGATTAAGGATGAATCCATCCCTCTTTTCAACATCAAACGTAAGGAGAATTAACATGCTTCCAGCAAGCAAAGTAAGTAACGCAGCTACAGCGATCTTGGGCGCGCTAATAGCGATCGGTCTGATGTTGACGGCGCAAACTGCCATGGCAGGCGAAGCCAAAGTCAATTGGATAGCTCCAGAAAAATTTACCGACATCCGCAGCGCCAACGAGACGCAAGAGAACGCACAAGCCAACCTGATTAAAACCTTTGATGGAATTTTTGCCGATCTAGCAAAACGATTACCCGATGGCTACCAGCTAGAAATCAATGTTACTGATCTGGATCTGGCAGGTGAAATCAGACATGGCTTTGCAGGTGGACTACAAGATGTGCGGGTAGTCAAAGCCATCGACTGGCCAAAAATGTCATTCTCTTATTCACTCAAAAATGATAAGCAGGAAGTCGTCGCCTCTGGCAAAGAAGATTTGCGCGACATGGATTTTCAGTCCAAACCTGATTTCAGTTATAGCGGCTTTAGATATGAAGAGCAGATGTTGAAAGACTGGTTTAAGCATCAGCAAAAAAAACAAGTTTTCCCGAGCAAAGACTAGAGTCTGACGTGATAGCAGATCAGGCACTGAGGATGTTGCCAGAACCTATTTAAAACATAGAAAATGACTATACTCCCCCTCAATTTTTTAAAATTAGTCGGCGGATTCAAATACGAAGAGCAACATTGAATAAAAAGTCAAAGGGTCAGATGCGATAGCATTCATGCCTTTTGACCAGCCAGTCGAAAGTTGCCGAATATGCGCTA
>NZ_JBEONP010000071.1:0-13111 GCF_040544435.1 Undibacterium sp. GrIS 1.2 | reverse complement strand
GGACGCCCAAACTCCGTCCGTAGTCAGAAAGTTCCTGCATAAATGATCGGGGTTGGGGTACTTTTTACTTCAACTTTTAAGTGCACCAACGCCATGGATAAATCTATTAATCGCGCTGACAGGTTCTATCATTTAGCTTTAGGTTTCCCACTCTCTTTTTTAGCCGCCATCGCTTTAGGTACAGGTGATGCTGGTGGTGCAATACGCGCCAGTACTCCCGCCGGTATTGTCAACTTGCTGAACGGAGACGGCGAGTTGTACAATTTCAGGCGAACTTGCATTTGCCCGGGTAACACGGTGTCACGGATTAGGTTTTTTTGCTACGTTGGTGACCTCATTCCATACAGAAAATGCCTGCGTACGCATGTGTCGGTACTGCTCCGCTGTCATACGGTTTCGCTGACACCGGAAAGCATTGTTGATCGGGCCATGAGCCGATAAAAAGCGCTGAGCATGGCCCGATGACTTGAAGCGCCGCATCTGTCGTTCTCGTTGCCGCGTCGGTTGGTGCGAGAGTTCTGCACGGTTATTGAGGCCTTTGTGTTGGCGATGCTCCACACGCGGCATAACTCTTGAGCTTGTCGGTTGCGCCGACTCTGCATCAGAATATCGAGCACATGTCCGTTCTGATCGACCGCACGCCATAGGTAATGGTGCTTGCCCTTGATCGTTAGCACCACCTCGTCGAGATGCCATTTGTCTTCGCGTTGCGGTTGACGCCGGCGAAGCTCATTGGCATAGCCTGGGCCAAACTTCAACGTCCATTGGCGGATCGTCTCATACGTGACTATGATGCCACGGCTGGCCATTAGTTCTTCTATGTCGCGAAAACTCAGCGCGAACCGGAAGTAGAGCCACCCGACATGGCTGATGATTTCTGCTGGGTAGCGGAACCCGCGATAGAGTCGAGATTTTTTCATCTCGCCACCTTACAATATTTTGCCAGCCTCCGTAAGTTGACAATACCGCTCAGCACATAGGCCGCGTACCAACGCACACATAACAACATCATATCGAGTGGATAATGTAAACGTTTTAAAACCTGACGAAGTACAGACTCTTCAATTTATTTAGGCACTGATTTCATCGAAACGTTTTACCAATTTCGGCCTAATGCGATAGAGCCTAAACTATAAGCAGTGAGTTGATTGATTGGACTATTTCAAGTTTTCGTAGATAACAATTGCCGCGCATCTTTTAGCAAAAGTAATAATTGTTTTTCACGAATGGGCGATCCTATAAATCCGAAACGGGTGTAGAAATTTGAAGCCTCATCATCAATGGGGTGAGTGAGCATAGCTCTGACGCCAGCCTGATCAGCTATGACGATGGTACGTTCAATTGCATCCTTGAGCATACCTATACCAATGCCTTTGCCTTGATCATGAGTAGAAACAGCAAGGCGAGCAATTATAACAACAGGGATTGGGTATTGCCCCATTCCTTTACTGATACGTTCGGGAACTTCAGTAGTGTCGACCTGGCCAATCGTCAAACTGAAGTACCCGACAACACGAAACCCATCTGCTACTACGAAAGTTTTTGCAGATCCACTTCCTTGCGCCTGTCTGGCATGGCGTAGCAACCACTCATTAAGGGGAGGCTTGCCACAATCAAATTCCTCGATTTGATGTTTGGCATTAAGAGGCTCCGGCTTGCCTAAACTCACTTCGCCTCATCCCACGGCGATTTTCGAGAGAATAAATCGCGTAGACCTTTATTTTCTTGCTCAGGACGTTCCAATAAATCCATTAAAGATTGATACTGATTCCCAGAAACCATGAACAATCTTTGGTCTAGGAGTGCTTGTTCCGCCGCGAGACAAGCGCTATCGAGAATAAAATCAGTTAAAGATTTACGCGACACATCAGCGGCTCTGCGCAGTATAGTTTCCTGTTCTGGCGTGGCACGGAGTCCAAAGCGAGCTGATTTAAAAGCTAGGGCACTCATGGCGTCACCTCATTTGTTAGTTCATTTGACGCTATGTTAGCACAAATGACGTACAATATCTAATTATTTATTAAAGAGTGGTTCGGGCGTTTTGTCGCATTAGCAAAATCGCCTTGTCTTCGATGATCTGATCGATCGCCGATTTATTGGCTCCGCTCTCATCCATTACTACTTTCTCAGGATGATATTGTCAACTTACGGAGGCTGGCAAAATATTGTAAGGTGGCGAGACGAAAAAATCTCTACTCTATTGCGGGTTCCGCTACCCAGCAGAAATCATCAGCCATGTCGTGTGGCTCTACTTCCGGTTCGCGCTGAGTTTTCGCGACATAGAAGAACTAATGGCCAGCCGTGGCATCCTAGTCACGTATGAGACGATCCGCCAATGGACGTTGAAGTTTGGCCAAGGCTATGCCAATGAGCTTCGCCGGCGTCAACCGCAACGCGGAGACAAATGGCATCTCGACGAGGTGGTGCTAACAATCAAGGGCAAGCACCATTACCTACGGCGTGCGGTCGATCAGAACGGACATGTGCTCGATATTCTGATGCAGAGTCGGCGCAACCGACAGCCGCAAAACGTTTTTTCCGCAAGCTGCTCAAGGGCTTACGTTACGCACCACGAGTGCTAATCACCGACAAGCTCAAGAGTTATGTCGCGGCGAAGACGCAAATCATGCCGCGTGTGGAGCGTCGCCAACACAAAGGCCTCAATAACCGTGCAGAACTCTCGCACCAACCGATGCGGCAACGAGAACGACAGATGCGGCGCTTCAAGTCATCGGGCCATGCTCAGCGCTTTTTATCGGCTCATGGCCCGATCAACCATGCTTTCCGGTGTCAGCGAAACCGTATGACCGCGGAGCAGTACCGACACATGCGTACACAGGCATTTTCTGTATGGCATGAGGTCACCAACGTAGCAAAAAAACCTAATCCATGACACCGTGTTACCCGGGCAAATGCAAGTTCGCCTAAAATTGTACAACTCGCCGTCTCCGTTCAGCAAGTTGACAATACCCATTCAATCAACATACGCTTACCCGTTTCTCTAAAATATGGATAGCGCTCAATCATTGTCGAAACTAATGGCAAGGTCTGACCAATCGCTCGACTAATGCTATTCTCTGCTTCGTCAAGATCACGCGATAGCAAAGACAAACGCGTTGTTGCAAGTTGTCGAAGCTGCTTCCCCATCCACTAGGCTTTTTTTCCTTGTAATGTGAGGGCGGGCTTATCTTCTAGATGTGGATATGCAGACGTAGTTACTACATCGTAGACAGGTGAGAGAAATGCATCTTCATAGTTTGTGTATACCAGAGCAAAATTCTTCAGATGCGCATCACCATTATGCAAAGCATAATTGAGTAACATTAATTTATATAGCTGCTTAGCGCTCTCTAGTCGCTTGGTTGAGACTACAGCATAAGACTACAGGCTGGGATTGGTACACTTTTAACGCGCCATTTATGGCAGTTTCCAGTGCGCTTTCCGGTACATTATTCACGCGGCATTCATACTCCATAATGTCTACCTTTGTACAAGGAGACAAATCCTAAGCCGAATGCTAGATATTTGCCTCTAAGGTACGCGTTTTGTGTCTGCGTGGTTTTCGTTTGAATTGCCTTCGTGTTCAAAAAAATGTGGTGATTGCAGCAGCGATTCCAATTGCAGAGGACGCAACAGAGCCCCAGAGCAACCAACGCCGCTTGGTCAGCACTGTAATTGCTGCAAGTGCGATTGCGATCTGGATGAAGGTCAAAGCTAGAGCCAAACGTTCATGTGGCTTAAGCTTTGCTTCAGATTCTTCTCCTAATCTGCGGGATTCTGCTTGTAGTTTCTTCGCCTCGGCTTGTACTTCAACCCTCTCTTTTTCTTCTTTTAGCTTGTCTACCAAAAAACGTTCTTTGATTTCCGAAGTAGTAGATAACGCGGCAACAGCATCATCAAGATGGCTCTTGATGGATTTCGCTTGATAAAATGCCCATTGGTCGGATGCTTCCGCCTGTTTAAGGATGCTTTGATTTTTTAGGAACATCGCTTCATTTTGCGCAGCACCGCTTTCGTAGCTGATGAGTGCACCAACGGTGGCAAGAACAGCCGTCATCAAAGCAATTTTTTGTGCTAAACCATTGCTTTCTTTTTCAGCAGCATCATCAAGCGCGTGTTCGTGCGGGCTAGGAACTTCATATTCTTCTTCCATATATTCCCTCTAAAGTGGTAAGTGATAATGCGATGCAAATGCTGCCCCTGAACTGAAAGCTAAATACTTAGTCAGTATCATTCTAGCGAAGGTAGCAGACGACTTTAAAGATGAAGCTAGATTTATTATTAAGAATATTACTCGAACTCAAACGGTTCTGTCGTATTAACTGACACAAATCAAACTTATCAAAGGGATCGCAATCATCCTCAAACTAATTGAGCGAATTTCTTTGGCCAACACTTACAACTGATCAAAAAAATTTCGCCTATGAGTTAATTACCGCGTTCGTTAATTCGATCCTAGACAGATTTTTCATTCTCAAACTAAGTGTTAGGCGACAAGATTATCTTAAAAACTAAGCAGATGGGACTACGAGGAAGGGCATAAGAATCAACAGATTCTTTATTAATATATGCCTGGCAGGTAAAACGCGAATCATTGCGAATATGATTCGAAGCACCTCTACTCGCATAGAAAAGCAATGTCCCTTAAGATGCTGGTTTATCGTAAATCATGTACTACTAAATTATTGCGTCAATATGAACCCAACTGAAGTTGAACACCAGAACGAGAATTCCTTGCATTCGGCAACTGAGAGAGCAACTGCGGCATCGCGAAGTACCTGGGTGAGCGTAGGTGTCAATATTTGCTTGAGTGTTGCTCAAATTAGCATAGGTATATTCGCTAAATCACAAGGCTTGATTGCTGACGGCATTCATTCGTTATCCGACCTGGTGTCGGATTTTGTTGTGCTATTTGCCAGTCATCACAGCAAGAAAGACGCCGATGACGACCATCCTTATGGTCATCAGCGATTTGAAAATGCGGCCTCGTTGATTCTAGGGTTGTTACTACTCGCAGTTGGTGCAGGCATGATTTGGACTGCTGTATTGAAGCTTGAAGCTCCGGATACCATCGCACAAGTACAGAGTATTGCCTTATGGATGGCGGCTATAGCGCTATGCACCAAAGAGCTACTTTTTCGCTACATGCTTGCCATCGCCAAGCGCATCAAATCAAGCATGCTGATTGCAAATGCATGGCACGCCCGTTCAGATGCGGCATCATCATTTGTGGTCGGCGTAGGTATCATCGGTAATTTAGCAGGCTATCCAATACTTGACCCTATTGCCGCACTGATTGTAGGATTCATGATTCTCAAAATGGGTTGGGGATTTGCTTGGGATGCCCTACATGATTTAATGGATCGAGCAGTCGACCAGATCGAACTCAACGCAATCCGAATCACATTGTTAGAAACACCTGGTGTGAGCAACGTTCATGATTTGCGTACGCGGAAGATGGGTGACATGATCGTCGCCGATGTGCACCTAGAAGTCGAAGCATCACTGACAGTGGAGGCCGGACATGACATTGCAGTCGATGCCAGGCGTCGTGTGCTGGAGCGCCACAGAGTGCTCAACCTAATGACGCACATTGATCCATGGAAAAAACCAGATCTAGATCACGAAAATAAAGTACAAATCTCCCCATCAGACTAGGACGAATAACACGGCATCAAAGTAGAAAGGTGAAATTTTGTAGCTTCGAAAACTGCAGAAAAGCTTAACAAAAATGACCAGAATTGGCCTCTCACCTTTCGTCCTTTAAATGCCTTGCTCATGTTGCTTAACGTAGTTTCTAAGTATATGTTTCTGCGGCTCGCTACCTAAGGTACTTAAATAGATCAGTTTTGTATCCTAATAACTAACCTAGGAAATCGCATGGCGAAGCATATTAACTTTGGCACAGAGTCTGAACACAATTGGAAATATCACAAGCCCGCAATTTGGCTCCACTGGGTATCCGCACTCTTGATCATCGGCTTACTGTGCGTGGGCTGGTACATGATGTCGATTGAGGATGAGCCTGGGAGTGGTTGGTATTTTGATCAACATAAATCGTTCGGCATACTCGTCCTCATACTAATTCTGATTCGCATAGTCTGGCGGATCAGACACAAACCAGAGCCATTGTCAGATAACGTCCCTGGCTGGCAAAAGAATTTAGCAAGCATTATCCAATGGCTGCTTTATGGCAGCATGTTTGCCATGCCTATTATCGGATTTATAGGGACATCTTATACCAAGCGAGGTGTATCACTATTCGGAATGAAACTCCCAGCCTGGACGACTCCCAATCATGACATCGCTGAACAATTTTTTGCTGCGCACTCAATCTTAGCTTTTATCCTGACGACCCTGATCGTCCTGCATGTGCTAGCCGGCCTAAAGCACCTATTCATAGATAGAGACCGCGTCTTTTACCGAATGTGGTTCTAAAACCGATTCTGTCGCATTGTTGATCGGAAGACGACAATAGCAGGAACTATGTCACCGATAAGTAAAATCGATTTGTGTGCGGCGTAGATTTAATTCCATCAATCTCTAACTGTCTATTTACACCAGTACTAATCCAGCGAGCACGATACTGATGGACCGGAACTGCTTACATTTGAGCACCGGCACGAGCATCCGCTTGATCGTATATGCGCTCTGCTAGACAATGGTTTTAAGATTTTAGCCTTGTAACGAAAGATCTGTGGTCACTTTGTTGAGGTTCCTCTCCGCCATCATGCCCCTCCACATTGATGGAGAAATGCATCGCTATAATATTGAGCAGGTCAGTTCATCCTTTATCAGTGTTTTGCAATCTAGAAGTTCATTACGCTAACGGCTCACTAGGGCTATGAGACTCTGTTATCCATCCGTTTTATGGGCTAGGTTTTGACATACCAGCCCAGCAACTGTAAACCAACTGACCGGGTCAGGTCTCTCTAACGGCAATTTAACGGACTATAGTAAAATATAAGCATCGTTTAGAATTACTCAAAACTATTCTCTCAATAATCACCATTCAAGTGTAATTTCAATAGGATAAAACCATGGCAAATATCAGCTTTCTTGGGACAGGATTGCTCGGCGGTGCATTCGCTGAAGCTGCGGCAAAACGTGGTGACTCAGTCACCGCATGGAATCGTTCTGCGGACAAAGTTAACGCTTTGATGCAATTTGGTGTCAAAGCCGCCGCAACTCCTGCTGACGCAGTCCGAGGTGCATCGCGAGTGCATCTAGTGCTAAAAGATGACGCAGTTGTCGAAGAAGTTATTGCCATGGCACGTACTGCACTCGAGCCTGGTACGATCATCATTGATCATACTACGACCTTGCCGGTACTCACCGCAAAGCGCGCTGAACAACTTCATACCGCAGGATTGAAGTATTTGCACTGCCCTGTCTTTATGGGACCACCGGCTGCTAGAAACGCTCAAGGTTCAATGATGGTTGCTGGCCCAAGTGCTCTATTCGAATCGGTCAAGGCAGATCTCGCCAAGATGACCGGGCGTCTGGTTTATATAGGAGAACGATCCGACCTTGCCGCCGCGAACAAATTACTAGGTAATGCAATGATCATTGGCCTCTCTGCAGTAATGGCAGATGTGCTGACTCTGGCGCAGGCAAGCGATATACATGGTGAAGATGCGATCAAGTTGCTTGGTATGCTGGACTTAAATGCGATGGTCGGCGGTCGCGGGCTCAACATGGCAAAAGGCAACTTCGCTCCGAGTTTTGAGCTAGTGATGGCACGCAAGGATGTGCGACTGATGTTGGAAACATCTGGCAGTCGCTCGATGGCAACACTGCCAGCAATTGCGGCCAGAATGGATCAGCTCATCGCCGCTGGACATGGTGCTGAAGATGCCAGCGTGCTTGGAATCGATGCAGTGGTGCGGCCTTGAGTATAGCTGGCTGCGGTTCTCGTTTAGACAATCCGAGCTAAAAGCTTGAACTCACAGACCGCAGTCCAACGTCACATCGATTGGGGTCGAAAAAATTACAACGACTTATATCGTTCATATAATCACAATTAGCATTGTCACCACCTGAGGTAACATCGGCATACGCTGACGCAAAATAATCATAAATCGTTTTTTCGAACTTTACCTCGCATATGCTTTTAATCAGAATTTCTGTAATTAACTCAGACATTGCTCTTACAGTTCGCTATAACGATCACACCGTACAACTCGAACTAGCTTTAGTTACATCTAGTTACTCAGGAAACATCTATCTTACGTCTCGTTCGCGGCGTCAGACGTTGTGAGTGTATCAGCGCGATGCTAGCGCTACACCGGAGAACGAAAATGGAAACCACTAGCTCAAATCGCATTCACCCCTTGATGGCTGCTGCTGCTGCCTCCTTAACTTTAGTCAGTCTAGTGGGTGCCGCAGCGATTACAGGAATTTTGCCCAACTCCCACGGCCAGACCGTCGCTAATCCGACAACAGAAATGATGAATAATACGAGCACTCCAATGGCACAACAATTAGTATCCGTGCCTGTCGAGCGTGAAGTTATTCGATACAAAACGGTTGTGCACCACGACTATCCGCGTTACAACCAGACTAACCACAACAGCGACCATGCCCAGCTGGCTCAAGCTGAGCAAGCAAGAGATTACCGACCAGCGGCCGCATATCAACAGCCAGCCCAGGTCGCCCAGAACAGTCCACTTGGTATAGGTCTTGGTGCGCTCGTCGGTGGTTTGGTGGGTAGTCAAGTTGGCGGAGGTAATGGTCGTACTCTTGCAGCAATCGCCGGTGCAGTTGGTGGAGGCTACGTTGGAAATGAAATCGCGAAGCATAACCAATCTGGTAACAACCAATAACGTCAACAACGCAATAGAAAAAACAGGAGGAATCATCATGACAATCAAAACTAGTCTGGCACTCATACTCCTGGCGTTGCCAGCTGCGGCATTCTCCACTGAATATCAAACGATTGAGCGTCCTCGTCAAGAGTGCTGGAACGAGCAGGTTCACATGCAACAACGTAGTAATGACGTCGGAGGTGCACTCATAGGCGGCATTGCAGGCGGCTTACTCGGTAACCAAGTTGGAAATGGGAACGGCCACACTGCAGCGACTGCCCTTGGCGCGATAACAGGTGTGATGGTCGGCGAGCGCATGTCGTCGTCTCCAGGCTATTACACACAGAATGTGCAACGTTGCCGCACCGTGATAGACCATGTTCAAGTTCCGGTTTATAAGGAACCCTCCCCTGTGTGGATTGAGGCGCGACCTATGTATGTGCCCTATTACGTCCGACACGATGAACATGACTATCGCGAACAATGGGGCCATGGTTGGCATGGACATCACCATGACCGTTATGAGGAACATCGACACCATGGAGATGATGACTAAACAAAGTATTCCGCCTACTTTTTGCTAATAAGCGCGTGGCGCCGCGCCGCGCGTTAGCAAGAATCACGATTCACTCATTGCTCAGTGGCTTGTAAGTGGAATTAAATACAGACCAGCGGCAAACAGTCCATACATCAAACCTAGTGCAGTCGATATGGTCGCCTAAATCATCATCGTACCGCTGAAATTCGCCAGCAAAACCCATCAAATAAATTACATAGATATAGTCGGTCGACTGATCGATTTTAATGGATCGATATAAGAAACTCAGATCTTGTCGCCCGCTGCATTACCAACATTAGGCTTAACAAAATGTGATCAATTCGAATTTAAAAAAAGTTACTTTTAATTGATCTTTTTTGAGGAGGATTTATTCAATATTTAAAAAATCAAAGTCACATAGTTGTAATAATGAAATGTTATTTTCACACTTATCCAAAAGACATATTTTTGGTCAGCAGTGCGTAATTCACCAACTCGAAAACGGCTATAGGTCTTAGGAAACAGTTCATATATATGACGAGGTATCCATACCCGGGTTGGGAAAGCTTGTTTGGAACATAGAACAATTGTTCAAGTTTGTCGATTTGTTTCAACGTTGCTTTTAAACGCTGCTGTGATTCTGAATTACAACTATCCCCCAACCATGAAGGAGAATGTAAGTGAAAAAATTATTGGTAGTTTTATTTTTGATGAGTCAAAGTATTTACGCGATGGCCGATGGACAAAGTGATTGCGATGCAGCTGCGGGTAGTTATTTGACAGGCTCAGTGGTAGGTGGCCCTACTTTTGCCAGCGCAAAAAGTTATCTGAAGGGCATAGGACTATCTCATACCCATCTTAAAGTGCAATCAGACCAGGATGGACAAGTTTATGATGTTGCCATCGACAATGTATATGCGCGTGACTACGTAAAAAATTCTAGATCAATACCAAGATCTCTAACATCAATTCAAGTTGGAGATCAACTTGAACTATGCGGTGAATTATATTCGAGCGGATTAGGCATCCATTGGGTTCACAACAATTGCAATGTAACTCCAGATAATGCTCACCCTGATGGTTTCATTAAAGAAGTGGCGGCGGACGGAACTGAAGGAGACAATCTCGAGGCTAGCCAAGCTTACTGCTACCTGTGGCAATAACGTTGGTATTTGCTTTTTAATACGCTGCATCGGCTGCCACTAAGGAGCCGCTGCAGTTTCTTTATCAGCGAGGAGAAGTCTCATTAATGGTCAATCGAGTTTACTGAAGTCATTCAGCTAAATCCTCAAGATAATTTAGTGTTCTTGCCACTTTCAAAAAAATTTTGTGAAAATTTCTACTTGTACTTTATTGATGTTAAGCGGCGTTGGACTTTGCGCCATCTTCTACTTTTCCGGAGCACTTGATCTCGTTGCATCAAATAAATTAGAAGAGAAAGAAAATAAACCGATTTCCAGCAATAGTCGACCCGGGATAAATAATTGGGGTGTATCTCCATTCGTATTGGGTGGGCCAGTAAAATCTGATACTCAAGTCACAGACAAAAACATACCTAATGTTATTTACGGGCGTAATGGAAGAGCTGTAGACTTTGGCGGACTCACCGCCAGTGATTTTATTTCTAAATGGAGCTCCCTTGCGCGAGCCGGAAACCAGGAAGCGGCATACCATGTGTATCAGGCTGAATCTGTTTGTGCCAATAACGATGACGCAATTGCTAAATTCGAGAATGCGGCTGATCGGGAACAATTTTTACGTGAACGAGAAGACTTGCAAAAAATATGTAAAGGCGTTACTCCAGCCCAAGTGCACGAACGATTATATTTTTTATCCATGGCAGCGCGAGGCGGTAACGTTAAAGCGCAGATAGATTTCTACATGGAGGGACCATACGGCAAATCAATTGATTTGATTGCTAACCGTGATGATCCTATTGTGCAGCAATGGAAAGAGGGAGCCGTTTCGAATCTAGTGGCAGCGGCTCAACAAGGCGAACCATTCGCTATGGCGTTATTGGCACAAGTATATCTTGCTGGAGAATTGCTTCCGAGAGATACAAAGATGTCACTTACCTATACTGTTGCCGATGCAATCGTACGTAATGTAAATATATCCGAAGACCAGTTGCGCAGAAGATTTGGTCCACAAATGTCTGCCGCAGACTTTGAAACTGCGCTACAGGCAGGGAAATACATGGCAAACGAGTGTTGTAAAAAGTAATTCGATTCTCAAAAATCAGTTTAGGCAGTGTTAAGATTTAAGTGCGACAAGAAACTGTAGTGGCTCTCGGATGCTACATTTACGTGCATATCTTTATGATTGGCTTGGGCGAAAGAAGCGAGGAATTGCCTCATCCTATAGTTAGCTGATGATATTTTGTAAGGCATTATTTTCGGCTAAATCAATGGTGTATTGAGTACGGCCCAGCGTGCAGCGCTAACGCCTTTTTCAAGGCTAATACGGCTTACAATCTGTTCTAGGTGGAAATGATTGTTCGGAGAAGTAATGAGCTCTGCCCGCACTTCCAATTGTCCTGCGGCAGGTAGATCCTCGCTATGTAATGACTGGATCATCAATTGTGGCATACCATTTAACATGTGCAATATCAAGGTTCGCACATGTACTTCGTCTTCTGCGCGGCAGACAATAGTGACCTTGTAAAGCTGGTCGATTTCGATGGCACTCTGTAAGCCCTGGCTGTTAATTAACTGAGCGAACCGTCTGAGTAACACGTTGGCACCTAAAATCGCTGCTGCGCCAATCGATCCTTCGAGCAGATAACCCAAACCGGTCAAAACACCCACTGCTGCCGAGCACCATAGCGTTGCCGCCGTGTTAAGGCCGCGCACATTCAATCCCTCTCGCATAATGACACCAGCACCGAGAAATCCAATTCCAGAAACGACTTGCGCCGCAATCCGCGCGTGCCCTTGCGGATCTCCTGAAAACTCTGACACCGTCACGAATAAACAAGCGCCGGCAGCAACCAACGCATTAGTGCGGAGACCTGCCATTCGCTGCCTGATTTGTCGCTCAGCTCCAATGAGCGAACCTAATATCAGAGCAAGAAAAACCCGAAGAGTAAAAATATACCAATCCACTACAATCCCCTTGCAAGGTGAAACATACTCCCACTTTGTAGTATGCGACATCGACGTCGTTGCCCATGCCAAGTAGATCGGCGGAGCAGACAGGTCTAATAAAGTTTTGGATGGGGACGTTACTAAGGCGATAAAGATCGCCGAGGCACCTCAGTCTGCGCATGCGCAAACTGGAGCAGAGAAGAGCGTCTACTTGGTGTTTGCGTGTATCACAGGGCAGAAAGCCCATCTACGTAAATAACTACCACTACTGTCCAAGATAGGACTCCTATATGATGCGATGGGACGGATTGTAATTTCGCGTTGACTCAGATGTCAAGTAAAAAAACCATCAAAATAAAGTCATTTTATGACTAAAATATTTTGGTAACGCTATACGCGAGAAGCCCGTATTAATGTCTCAGTTTGAGCTCCATTTAATGCTCAACCGGCTGAACAAACGCCCACTTTACGCATTAAATATTGACGAGGCTCTGAGTTATGTGACCCAAATCCAATCGCGATTTACTTACTTATCTAAGAAAGCAGTCTATGAGCGTCAGTAGCAAGATCAACTATCAATAATCTTTAGGACTTACGCAAAAAGCGTAATTTTGTAATAAAACGGGTTTATGCAAGACGCATAGTAATACTCGGATTTTTAAGTTGCTGTCGTAAGAATT
>NZ_JBEONP010000070.1:0-14371 GCF_040544435.1 Undibacterium sp. GrIS 1.2 | reverse complement strand
TGAATTCCCTCGCAGTCAAAACTGCAAGGATAGGTTAATTTACCTGGTCAATATTCAGTGCGTATAACTGCGTTTATCTGGTCAATATTGAGTGCTCGCCAACAATTACTTGGACAAGAAAGCATATTTTCATAAATTCTTGGGAAGTATATGCAAAAGCGTCGATACTCTTGAGAGTGCATAGGTAAGTTTTGCACCCAATTCGGTGCGTGGAACACACCCTACAAATCAAGCATCTCCAACGTCCATCGGTCTTTCGAGAGATTTAAAACAAATTGCCCATCTTTGTTTTGTCGGCTATCTTCGCAAATACTAATTACGTCTTTGAGCACTACAACTACAGCAGGTTTCAACGTAGTAAGTTCCAACACAATACATCCCAACGCAGTACGTCCAAACTTCACCGCCATTAGGAAACTCAAATGAAAAAAGTCACAGGTATCGGAGGCATCTTTTTTAGCGCACAAAACCCGGTCGAACTACGCCCTTGGTATAAGGAGCATCTCGGCATTGATGTCCAGGACTGGGGCGGCGCCGCGTTCACCTGGGCCGATGCTGAGGGCAATCCGACTAAGGGAACGACCGTGTGGTCGATCGGTGCTGCTGATGGCAAGCACTTCGCACCAAACAAGTCGCCCTTTATGATCAACTATCGCGTCGACGACTTGGACGCTGTGCTTCAAGCGCTGCGGGATGAGGGCTGCAATGTTCTGGAGAAGGCGGACGACTCAGAGTACGGAAAGTTCGGCTGGGTCATCGATCCTGAGGGCAACAAGGTCGAACTATGGGAACCACCTGCGGGACAGTGAGTTTTAGATACGTTCTACACGCCGCGTTGCATTAATACTCCTAATGGGTATATTTAACACGTCCATATATTACTTGGACAATAAAGCATATTTGAATAATTTAATGGGGAGTATATGTAATAGATTTGGTGTCGCCAAGCGTATATCTGCAAGTTTTGTGCTTAATGAGGCGCGCTCAACACGCCCTGCGCTTACTGGAGATTGACTAAGCACAAGTTATCTTTGCAAAATACTAACTCAGCTGTCTTATTCGTCCTATTTATTTGTTCGTCCTATAACGTATAACGCGTCATCCACACTCTGGAGAAAATTTATGTCGTCTGGCCCAATCACGATCTGGCATCAACTCGTTAAGGAGCACAACGTGCGAGGACTTGATGCGCTGCTTGCTGAAGACACTGTTTTCTATTCGCCGGTAGTGAATACGCCTCAAGTCGGAAAAAGCGTCACTAAGCAATATCTCAGCGCTGCGCTTCACGTGTTTGCCAATGAGTCGTTTCATTACGTCCGGGAGCTCACGGGTGATCGTGAAGCGATTCTTGAGTTTGAGCTGGAGTTAGATGGCATCGCGATCAACGGTGTTGATATGATCAAGTGGGATGAGGAAGGTAAGATCACTGAGTTCAAAGTGATGCTTCGCCCTCTGAAGGCAGTTAACCTGATCCATCAAAAAATGGCTGCCATGCTTCAGCAAGCTTAAGCTGCGTTCCAGCAACACGTTGCACCAATACTTATGAGAGATATGGTGTATTTACTTAAAAGTTACTCCGATAACGATGCCTATTTCTGCCATTCAGTAATGGCGTGTAACTCAAAATAATTAGAATATTATTTGCGAAAGTCCCAATTTGGGACTAACATACGGTCATGCGAATAATTTCAATCTCCACCATTAAGTCATTGTGGGAAAACAATCCTGCGTTCATTGATGCTAAAGAGCCCGCACTTGCATGGTATCGCCATGCACTGAAGGCTGATTGGGATTCCCCCAATATGGTGAAGCTTGATTTTGGGCAAGCTAGTATTTTGCAAGATGGTCGGGTCGTATTCAACATCGCAGGCAACAAATACAGGCTAGTGGTCTGGATAAATTACCCATACCGTGTAATTTATGTTCGGTTTTTTGGTACGCATAAACAGTACGATAAAATCGACGTGCAAACTATTTAAAAGTAAACAAAATGGATATCAAACCAATACGAACTAAGGCAGATCATAAAGCTGCTCTTAATGAAATTGAATCGCTGATGATGGCGGAATTTGGCTCGCCAGAGGGTGACCGGCTAGATATTTTAGTGACCTTGGTTGAGGCTTACGAAAACAAACATTTTCCATTGGATTTACCAGATCCGGTTGAGGCGATAAAATTCAGGATGGAACAATCTGGTTTGTCGGTTAAAGACCTTGAGCCTATGATTGGTAAGAGTAATCGTATCTATGAGATCTTTAATCATACGCGGCAATTAACCTTGCCGATGATTCGACGTTTGCATGCTGGGCTTGGGATTCCTCTTGAAAGTCTGATTAAAGAATATCATTCATAAAATCAGAAAATCACTATCTACGTACGAAAGTATAAAAACAAAAAACCGCACGATCTGCATCGTGCAGTTTTTCTTTTTGCATCTTATTTAAAAGCTACTGCCTTACAGTTCAGCGCAAATGCGCTAAAACTCAAACAAAATTAAGCGACTTTTTTAGCGTCAAAGAATTGTTCATCTTCTGTCGAACCATGCAAGGCTGTCGTGGAGGATTGACCTTGTTGAATGACTTGTGTCACTGCATCAAAATAACCTGTACCGACTTCACGCTGGTGCTTGACTGCGGTAAAGCCTTTTTCTGCTGCGGCGAATTCTGCTTCTTGCAATTCGACAAAAGCGGACATCTGGTTACGTGCATAACCGTGTGCCAAGTTGAACATGCCGTAGTTCAATGCATGGAAACCAGCCAAGGTGATGAATTGGAATTTGTAGCCCATTTTGCCCAATTCTTTTTGGAACTTGGCAATCGTTGCGTCATCCAGATTTTTCTTCCAGTTGAATGATGGTGAGCAATTGTAGGACAACAATTTACCTGGGAACTTGGCATGGATTGCGTCAGCAAATGCTTGAGCAAATTCCAGATCCGGCTTACCAGTTTCACACCAGATCATGTCGGCGTATTCGGCATAAGCCAAACCACGGGAGATCGCTTGTTGCAGACCTGGTTTAGTTTTGTAGAAGCCTTCAACCGTGCGCTCGCCAGTCAGGAAAGGTTTGTCATTGTCATCGACATCAGATGTGATCAGGTCAGCCGCTTCTGCATCGGTGCGTGCCAACAACACGGTTGGTGTGCCCATGACGTCTGCTGCCAGACGCGCTGCGTTGAGTTTTTCAACTGCTTCACGTGTTGGTACCAACACTTTGCCGCCCATGTGGCCGCATTTTTTAACGGAAGCTAATTGATCTTCAAAGTGGACGCCTGATGCGCCGGCTTCGATCATGGCTTTCATCAATTCAAATGCGTTCAATACACCGCCGAAACCAGCTTCTGCATCGGCCACGATCGGTGCGAAAAAGTCTGTGTCGCCTTTGCCTTCAGACCATTGGATTTGATCAGCACGTGTCAGACAATTGTTGATGCGCTTAACAACCAAAGGTACTGAATTTGCTGGATACAAAGATTGGTCTGGATACATTTCGCCAGCAACGTTGGCGTCGCCAGCAACTTGCCAGCCAGACAGGTAGATGGCTTTTAAACCCGCTTTAACTTGTTGCATTGCCTGGTTACCAGTCAGCGCGCCGAGGGCATTGACGAAGGGCTCGTTATTGACCAGATCCCACAATTTGATCGAACCGTTTTTCGCAATCGTGTGCTCAACTTTGATCGAGCCACGCAGATTAACCACATCTGCTGCGGTGTAATTACGTTTGATACCGATCCAGCGTGGATTGGTATCCCAGTCTTTTTGCAATTCAGCAATCTGTTGTTCGCGTGTAGTCATGGTTCTCTCCTGTGGGCAAAATAAATGAAGCTGTTAAAACTAATGAAAAGTGAATTCCGTTGAGAGAAATAATATGACATTTTTTGCGAAGCAACAAGGTCTTATATAAGACATATAACAAATATTTAATCTTTTAAAATCATATACTTAAATGTTGTTTTTTGCGATGTGAAATAATATTTCTTAAAATGAGAAAAATAAATTGTGCAGAGTCGAATTATTTTTCACATTATGAAATTGAAATTTCACATCATAGGATATGAAAAACAGAAGAGAAATAAAGAAGAAAATTAAGTTTCAGCAGGCTAAAAAATTTGCAATTCCTATCACCAAAATTACGCTGAATTCTACTGAATGACGATAGTTTTAAAATAATTATTCAGTAATTAATTCAAACCAAGGTGAGAGCTGTTCACTTTGCCCTAAGTTAGATAGCCCTAATTGCAGCTCAAATCCGCCGCTGACTTTTTTGATCGCAGTTGCAGGCAAGGCAGTACGGCGCATGCCAGAACCATCCAGTGGAAAAACTTGTATCGCTTTAAATTTACTGGGATAAAACATCGCCATGGGAATACGTTCTAGCCAAACTGGCGCTTGTGAATCGCGTGGCCCAGATGGTTTGTTGCCAGTGTCAGGATCGGGTTCCAAAGTCCACCAGCTACCACCGTATTGCCCGGCAACGGATAAACCAGATGGATATGGGATCAATTTTTTTGGTCGCGCAGGAATGGCATTGGGTTGATTGCCAAGCGCGACGCTTGCAACGGTTAATAAAACACGTTTTGAATTGGCTAAACTGAGGCCATCACGACTGGTCGCCAGGATGGTCGCAAAGCGACGGCTGCCGCTCGGGAACTTGACTGATATTTCAGTCGTTTTTGATGAGTCATAGGAAGAAGAATTTGCAGCAGATTGTATGCTGGCACCACGCGACTCTTCGCCAAAACCCGCCCAGATCAAACTATAAGGCGTACTTGCACTCAATTGCCCCAGAGTAGATTGGTAACGCAAGGCACCAATCTGCCCTTGCTGCCCTTGCGGTCCTTGCCAAACAACACCGTCATCTGCCTGGCTTTGCGAGACTGCATTAGCGGGCACATCGGCCTTAGCCACATTATTAATACCAATCCTATATAAAAATGCCGTCTTCGGTGTAATGCCAAAGTGACTCAGTAAATAGGCCGGATAAGCAGATTCATCTCGCAAGGCACCTAGCATTTGCCTGACATCAGCTGAGAGCAAAATAGTTTTGCGTTCGGCTAATGGTCTGATCTGAAATTGTCGGAACAGTGCAGCGGACGTGCCTGCCGTTGCATACTTTGCCCAATCACCGCTGAGTGAGAAGCTATCGGGTACGGATTTCCACGTATCGCCATCAATATATTGGAAGAAAAATAAACCGTCCCAATCCTGCGCGCTGGCAAATGCCGCCATCACTGGCAATATCTCTGCCCCTTGTCGGTTGGGATATGCCTGATTAAATTCACTCAGCACAAAGGGTTTGTTTACATCCCTGAAATACGCTCTTTGCAACAATTGCGGCCAAGCTTCTTTTAACGCAGATTGATCGCGGATACGCCAATCGTTTCTATCCCAGGCTTGATGCGGAAAATCATAATGGTCCACATAAAAATGCTCATCAACATAGTCCATCGATTGCTGCGCATCGGCATTCATCACGCCGCCGTAATACATTTGTGTACCAGTTAATGGCACCAGATCACCCACCTCAGCGCGTACAGTACGACGCATGATTTCTAGGTATTGTTTATCCATATCGACTAAAAAGCGGGTGAAGTCGATTACCCGCTTTCCGGCACCCTGTGGATGCGGCTCAAACGAATGTCCTAGCAAATCTGGCGGGGCTACGCCGATTTTATTCAAACCGCGTCTTGCTAGTGTGCGCATCTTTGCTGCCCAGCCATATTCACCCTCTAGCACCGAGGATTCGCCCGCCTTGACCAGCAAGCCGCCCTGCTTGGTCAGATCGCAGCTTTGCCATAGCTGGCAGGCTTGCGCTGCGCTGCCGTATTGTCTTACAGCCCAATGCTGCCATTGCAATTGCAATAATCGCTCGTATTCCCCTTTTAAATGATCCAGATCGCCTCTTTGCCATGCGCCGAGTAAAGACGATTCGTTATTAATCTCTATCATCGCTAATGCCGGATCATTGTTGAGCGCAAGACGGCGTATTAATCGTCGGGCGTATTCAACTTGCAGGCTGATCATCTTAGGTTCAAACAAATGCAAGGGATGACTTGCAAATGGCATTTGCTCACCCGGCGACAAAGGGGTGACGCCATCGACTGCAGGGCGAAAGGTGTAACCCACATGCAAATTCAGATTGACGTAAATACCTTCGGCTTTTAGTGCATCAATAAACACCCGCAAACGGCTTATCGCAGTGGCATTAAAAGTAGGAAAAGCTCCTGTGGTCAATATGCCGCGCGGTTTGTCTTCATCATCGCTCAGGATGCTGTCCAGATGATGCAAGCGCACTGCGTTAAAGCCCATCTTGCGCAAACGTTTTGCAATTCTTGGCGCATCCGCCTCTAGCGGAAAATTAGCGGAATTACTCAGGCTAATACCAAACAATCTGACGCGTATGTCGTCTTTGGTATTTGCCCTACCATCGACACCAACCCGATAAAAGTGTGCCGCTTTGACAAAAATTTTATCCGCATCGGTGATGCTGTGATTCATATTACTAAAATCAGGCGCACCGCTTAAGGCATCTTCATCAATCTCAAACGGATAATAATCAGGCTCCGCATGGGCTACCGAGCTTGCCAGAACTTGCCAGACAAATAAAAAGCCCGCCAATGTCAATAAAAGCTGGCGAATGAATGATGGAAGACGAGCAGCAAAAAACATGGCTGAGAATTTAATAAAGTTTAGTAGGATGGGGAAATCAGAATATCGCAGAATCCTATGGGATTGAATAGCGCTAACTTTGAGCAGATCGATAAAATGCAGCAATCATAGAGTTAAATTTACAGTTGCTATCATTTAATACCTACTTTCAAGGCACAATACTGGCTGGCATTCATACACAGCAAGACCATGCAACTCTCCACAAGCCCAGCAACGCCATCAGGTAAAGCAAATCCAGCCCTCGCTGCTAACCAGGATCAAGCTTCTTTGAACTGGATAGAGGTGATCGCTGTGCGCTCCTTGATTGTATTGTTTGTACTGTTCTCTTTGCTGCCTTACGGGATCTCTTGGGATTATGCTGGCACCTCAGAACTGACGATGGAAGGTTCGCTTAACACCAAGCTGGAATGGGGTAGCTTGTTTCTAATCTCCGGGGTCCTACTGATCCGCCATCTGCCCCAAACTTTGCGCTATCTGCGTGCGATTAATCCCTTTTTATTACTGCTGATTTTATGGTGTCTGGCGTCTACATTATGGTCGCCGCTGCCTGCGGTGACGTTTAAAAAGGCAATACAGTTATTCGGCCTGGTCATGATAGGACTGGCGATACAGCTAAGCGACCGTCCCTTAAATTTATTTGTAAGCGATCTGAGATACACCCTGACCGCAATTTTGATCGCGTCATTTTTTGTGGCAGTGGCTATCCCGAGCATCGGGATTGATTATGAATTGGGTAATGCCTGGCGCGGTATTTTGTCGCAAAAAAATGAACTGGGACAGGTCGCGGCGCTTTGTTTTTTGCTATGGCAAGTCAGCACTTGTTTAGGCCAGACCTCGCTACGCTCAATGGTGATCGGCTTATTGTTTTGTTTTTTTGTACTGGTCATGTCGAAGAGCTCTACCAGCCTGGCGATGGCTATTTTAAGTTCTTTTCTTTTTCATTTATTCCGCAAGCAGCGGATAGGTTCTAATTATTCGTTGACCAGAGTTTTTCTCAGCATAGGCATGCTGATTATTCTAATGACGTTTGCGTTTTATATGTTTGAGTCGCGCATGCCAACGTATGGCGAAGTATCGGGTCCGATTGCGGGTCTGTTTGGCAAAGGCTCCGATCTCACCGGGCGCACCGACATCTGGCAATTAATTGACCTTGAAATTGCGCGCCACCAATGGATAGGATTAGGCTACGGCGCTTTTTGGCTAGGGCCTGGCAGTCTGTCGCAATACATTATTGATGCCTTGTACTGGGTACCTCTTCAATCACATAACGGCTATCTGGATATTTTGAATGAGCAAGGATTGATCGGCATGGGGTTTGCCATTCTGTGCCTGGCGAAACAATTCCAGCAATTATTCTTAATGTCTTATGTAGACAGATTACAGGCGGCGTTTTGGGGAACAATGCTCGTGGTGGTCATCATTACCAACTTCACAGAGAGCAGTCTTTTCCGCGGGTTTGGATTTCAGAATGTGCTGTTTATTTTTGCATTAATGACAGTCACATCCTCTTTAAAGCGCTTAAAAGAAGCGTCTGCACAAGCTTAAATTGATAACTTGCTAGCTTTTGGCGAGCCTGGCGCAACATCAGATAAGCGAATTAAAATACCACATACTCCCCATCATTTTATAAAAAATCGGCTTATAGGCCAGCAATCCTCTGGACAATTAAATATACATACTAGGAGTATGTTATTTATGATTTATATGAATTTGAGTAAATATAGCTGATTTTGTTACGACTCAGCGAGGTGCTTATCGCTAAAATGCATCGCAGCATTTAATGTAAAAACTTCCGCCCAAGTCGCAAAAAATATTGCTCAACAAAACGATAAGATAAATGCGCACAAAGAAAAGACAGTGCCATCATGACGACTATCCGCGACACAAGTGCCGCGTCAGGCATCCATACAGTAATCAAAGCGAACACAAGATAATGGTACAAATATAGCGAGTAACTGACTTTGCCGATGTATACCATAGGCGCAGATGAGAACAACCGAGTGATCAGATTGTCCGCAAAAATCAGATGGAAAAACAAGGCGGCCATCGCAATGCCTTGAATCGAGTAACGCACGCTTTCACGAAAAATCTGATCACGTATCAGCAAAGAACTCAGCATTAAAACGACGCCGGCCAAAAATATCCGCCAATCAGAGAAGAAATCACGCGCACTTGGATAACGATGTAGTAATAGCGAAAATCCAGTGCCGTACAAGATCGAATCGACCCGGGTATCCGTCGCTTTATAAATTCTGTCGGGGGCCAGATAATCCAGCCCGATCTGCGTAACCAGATACCAGCGCCACAACAACACTGCCACTAAGGCAACAACGATCAAGCGCAAAAACCACTTAGTGTTGGAAGCAAGCGCCGCGAATAAAAATGGGAAAACCAGATAAAAGTGCTCTTCAACTGCCAATGACCAAGTGATGGATAAAGGCGCAGGCATCAGAGTGCTGCTAAAGCCAAAAAATATCGCAAAATAATTCGCGAAATAAAAAAATACTGATAACAGTTCTACTAGCCTGATTGGCTCACCCACCATCCACATTGCCAGTAAGGAGCAAGCCACATAGACGATCAAAGCAGGCATCAAACGGAACAAGCGGCGTACATAAAAATGACGAACATCGATTTTCTGATCCTGATCAAATTCCTGCAACATCAAGCGTGTGATGATGAAGCCACTGATAAAAAAGAAAATCGTCACACCCAAACCACCGGGCACAATATGCCCCAGCCAAGCATGTGAAATCACGACAAGCAAAATCGACACTGCGCGCAGACCATCCAGAGCGAGCAAGCGTGATGCAGGCGATTTCGTCAGCGGCAGCGACATCAGGCTGTACCGCCGTAGGCTTGTGAAAGACTACCGAACAAATAGCTAATTTTGCCCGCTTGTGAGGCAACAATACGCACCCAATGAAACGACTTCAAGGGTTTAAAAGGCAACAGCACAATCGCCAGGCCAGCAGCAATCAACAACTGTATCGCCGCCCTCACCGCAAGATAAGCGGCACGACCATGGCGAGAAAATCCGTGCTTCATCGCAAGCTCGGTACGCATAAAAAGTTGTCCGGTGCGATAAGAGCGTTGTACCAGCCATTTGGCTTGGGCCCGCTCCAGCGGTATCCATTCATACACCGGCGCCTCATCACACCAGACCATCACCGCGCCGTTGGCGGCAAGTTGCCGGAACAAGATAGAGTCTTCGCCACCGGTTTTACCGTAGGTCGCGTCAAACGGACCGCTCTTGTAGTCTATGCTCGGGTCACCATTATCCAACTTGCAAAGCTGCATTAAAGCGCTACGTCGGATTAACACATTCCCACTGCGGGCATCGGTGTGGTCGATGAGGGTACCGGTAAGCAGGCGGCGCCGATCAAAATAGCCGCCACGTCGCAACCAACCAGCTACGCCGTCGGCGTATTCTGCTAGGACTGGCGCAAATACAACATCGGCGTGATAGCTTTGCTGGGTGAGGATTAAGGCGGCAAGCCAGCCATCAACGGGGCGTTCGTCATCGTCAATAAAGACGACCCAAGTACCGACTGCGGCATGCACTGCAGCGTTTCTAGCAAGAGAAATATTGGGCTCACTGAGCGCAATGGCGACTAAATTTTCGCACCAGGTGGATTGCGCCAAAGCCAATACTGATTTTGCTGATTGTGCGGGATCGTTATCAACCACAACAATCTGTACCGAGACATTATTGACATTCTGGTGGCGGATTGCAGTCAACAAATTTGCCAGCAGTTCCGGGCGGCGGAAAGTGCAAATGCAGATACTGATATCGGTCATATTGATTTTTATCGGAAAATTTTTGCGGATAATTTTGCAAAAAACCCCTGGCGACCACGCATAAAATTAGCTGTTTGATTTGCTTGGCCAATCGGATTGTCATTATCGTCTGCACTTTCAGCCAGCTGGTTATAGACCGTGCCCAGTATCTCAACACCTGCCGCTTGCAGATCAGACATGGTTTGGCGCAGAAGTGCAAGTTGAGTAACGTCTTTGCGTGCCAATACCAATGCAGCGCCAATTTGGTGTGAAACTATCTGGGCATCCGATGCCAGCGATGATGCATGAGTATCAACCACAAAAGCATCAAACTGATCCCAGCAAGACGCTAGCAAATTATGTAGATTGGGCGCGCGCAATATCTCTAAAGGATTGGGCGGCTTGGGTCCTGCTGGCAAAATATGTAAATTAGGCATGAGCTTAATCAGCACATCATCCATTAACTTGCGCCCGGCCAAAATCGATGACAGACCATCGGGACGGTCTAGTCCAAAATAATCCTGCTGAGCAGAGTCACGTAAATCGGCATCAATCAACAAAGTACGCTTTCCAGACTGCGACAAGGCAATTGCGAGACTCGCCGCCATATAACTTTTACCCTCGCCGTTTGCAGGACTGACGAAGTTGATTTTGATTTTGTCTTTTTGCTCGAACTTGAGCAACAACTCACTCCGTAAGCGGCGAATCTCTTCCGATTCCAGACAAAATGGATAATGCAAAATCTTTAATGAAGGATGCGCTTTGCCAACTAATAAGTTCTTTGATGCATAACCAAATTGCTCGCTCAATGCTAGATTCAATTGATCTGATGTGAGAAAACCTAAGGACAACGCGGCGTCACCAAAGCGCAGATTTTTTTCTATTTGTGTGCGGGCAATTTGTTCAATCTGTGGCGTCGTCAAGAGACCTTTTTCAAGAAAGAGTTCTCCGAGGCGACCGATTTTTGGCAACGCCGATTCGCTCACTGGCGTGACTAAATGCTGAGCCGGATCTGTAGCTAAATCAATAGCGGGATTAATATCCGCTGCACTAGCAGATGCAGTAGAAAATTCTGATGGAAGATTATCCATGCAGCCCCCCTGATTTTTCAGCATCTATCATTTTCTGATGATCAAATAGTTTTTCTGCAAAACCGACTTTGGCTAATACCGGCACCTCAAACTCTCGCTCTAAATCGTCAATACAACGCACACGTCGATGCGCCAACTCCAGTAAGAATGCCGCGCCTAAGCCCAAGAATATTCCAGCGATCAAACCAAAAATGACATTATTACGGAGCAAAGGCTTAGATTGTTTTTCGGGTAGTTCTGCACTACGCATCAAGGTTGCGTTAGATATCACAACGTTACTGGTCATCAGCAAATCATCAAATTTTTGTATCGCAGCGTTATAAACTTTTTGCACGCTATCCAATTGCCGTTGATAAGAGCTAATCACATCTCTGTGTATTTTATTTGCCAGCGTGCGCTTTTCGTATATCGCTATATCCGCTGCAATGACCTTCTCTTGTTGCTGCAAACGCGATTCATTTGACAGCAGAGCCGCGACTGCGGTGGCTGATTCTATTTTCAAGCGATCATTTAAGGATTTGAGCTCGCCCTCTATCGCCACGTAACGAGGATGCCGCACACCTAAGGAAGTTTTTGCATTGGCTAATTGCATTTCCAGCGTACTAATACCTGCTTTCAGCCCGGATATATTCCCTATGCCGGCGATCTCCGGGAGGTCGGCACCAAGATTACCACCATGCATCAAGCGTTCTAAAGATTGGCGTTTGGCTTGAGCCTCGATTCGTGCCACTTGCACCTCAACCAGATGCACGCCCAGACTTTCCATTTGTTTGGACTCGGGATCTGCACGCTCATCTGCATCAATGATCTGATGTTCTTGCTGATAGCTTGTGAGTTTCTTTTGCAAATCATCAATTTGTCTGCTCATATTCTCTAATTGAGCATTGTATTGATCCCGTCTTGCCCGGGCAGGCGCATTCGCCATCTCTGTTGATAATTCCATATACGATTTGACTACGGAATTAACCATATCTTTTGCATCTTGCCGATTATTTGATGCGTAGCCGACCTCAACGACACGACTATTTTTGTGCTGCGTGACCTCGATATTTTTGACGATTTCTTCCGCCATCGCCCGCATACCACTTTGCTCCCCATATTTTTTAATATACGCTTGTGCGGCACTGCTACTCTCAAGTCTGCGCTCTGCAATCACACGATCTGCAACTTGCACGCTCTTGATCACATCAAACTGCGTCTGCAAAAAACTCTCATCTTGCAGTGGATTAAACTGGCGACCACCAATCGGATCATTGATACGGTAATCGATATAAATATCGGATGTAGCAATATAAGTTTTGGGCAATACCAGACTAGCTACCATGGCAATGGCAACGGCAACGACCACAACTGCGGCAATTAATATGCGCCGGGCATATAAAATTGCGCCAATTTGCGAGAAGGACAATAGCAGATCGCCGGGAGAATTTCGCATAGTTTCAGTCGCTTTAAAACAGCCGTTCGTTAATAAAAACAACGTCGCCTGGTAGCACCTGATCGGTTATTTTTGCAGGAATTTCTTTGACTGCGCCCTCGTCTGTTTTGCGATAAATAATCATGCGGCGCGTTGAACCGCGCTCGGTTACACCGCCACCGATAGATAACACACGCATCACCGTCAACTCTTCTTCTATCGGGTAATTGCCTGGCTTTCTGACCTCGCCATAGACATAAAACGATTTCTGCGCGGAGACAAACAAGACATCATTTGGCAATATTTTTTGATTCAGTTTTTCTGATATTTGTACCGTCTGAGCGTCAATTTTTAGGGGGATATAATTTACTGATTCAGCGGCCGCATTAGCTTGCCCTTTGGCTTGCCCATTCGTGCGACGCATAATGCTGATCCCTTTATCAGCGCGTCCATTTAAACCACCAGCCAAACTGAGCGCATCCAACAAAGTTATTTGTCCTTGTAAGGGATAACGTCCTGGTCGCTGCACCTCACCCAATACAGAAAAACTGCGGCTTAATTGCTGCAATACTTTAATCGCAACTTTGGGACTGCGTACGTATTGTCCTTGCTCTAAGCGATCTGCAAACAGGCTGGCAATCTCTGCCGGCGTCTTGCCTTTGGTATCTATCACGCCAACCAAAGGCAAAGTAATCACACCGGTTTCTCCGACGGTGACATCTGCAGTCAAATCTGGTTGACCAAATACGGTGACTAAAAGTTGATCGCCAATACCGACGAGATCACGAACATTATCGGCACTGTCGACGTTATCGGTGTAGTTAATATTTTTGACATTACCTGCGTTGGTATCCGCCTTAAGGTCCGCTTTGATGTCACCGTTTATTTCTTTAGTTTTTTCGTTCAGAGGGGCTTTTTCGCCGCTTGCTACCGAATTATTTTTGAACGGATTATTTTTGAACGGACTATTCTTAGCATTGCTAATCTCACTAGTCGTAATCCTGTCGAGCAATTTTAGACTCAGAGCGGCGTCAGTAGTATTGGCTGGCGGAGCTTGGGTCGCCTTTGCATCGATGGTTTGCGCATTCAAAGGAAAACCAAAAGCCAAAAACAACAGCAGGCTGCACAGAGCGTGAACTCGATAATTATGATGACGGCAAAGTGAAAAATTCATCTCTCTGGGTGTCCTGCTATAAAAGAACTCAATTCTATCTTGCTATAACAAACTATTTGCAAATTTTTGTCATGAAAACAATCTGGCTAAGATATAAACTTATGAAAACCTATAAGCCCATGTTTCAACTTTATTTTGATGTTATTTAGATCGAGATCTTTGCACGATAAAAAGCCAAGCAGAGTGTTTACCTCAAATGAGACAATAGCAACAGGATAAATTTAAAGAGTGGCAATCATGGCGTGG
>NZ_JBEONP010000069.1:0-16688 GCF_040544435.1 Undibacterium sp. GrIS 1.2 | reverse complement strand
AGCCAGCTCTCCTGAATCACACCTTTGAACGAAAATCGATAAAAATCACGAAATCTGCTCGCTATCTGGGGTTTATGGAGGGCTTACAGTTAATTACCGAACAGAAACAAAAAGAGGACGAAAGACCATCAGGAAGTATCCATATTAATGCCCTGATTTTGCTGCCCTCCCCCAGATAAAATTCATCCCAGACTGCTTAACTTAATTCTGAAATTATAGTTCTGAAATCTTTCCAGAATAAAGAACTTACGCTGATCTGGCTGATGATCTGCACGAGCGTACAGCGCCAAACTGAGCTTATCCCAATGAAAATTGGGCTTGAAATTATGCTTTTTAAGCAACTTCTAGCATGACTTAGCAAAGCTTCGTTACAAACTTAACAGGCGTAACTCATGATCATTCGTTATCATGGCGACTTCCCGAAAAAAACCTATGTTTACAGATAGTTAGAGAAATATTGATGTCTTCACTGAGCAGAAATTCCAGAATCGACAATATCAAAGGTGTTTTGATATTTTTAGTCGTCTTTGGTCATTTAATTGAATTGCATATCGCTGGTGCGCATGTGCTGCACTCGGTGTGGTTGTTTATCTACTCTTTTCACATGCCAATGTTTGCCCTGGTATCCGGCATGTTTTCTAAAGCATCTCTGGACGAAAAACAAAGCAACCAGCTAGTCAAAAATGTAGTGATTCCCCTTGTCGTCTTTGAGATTTTCTACGAAGGTCTGGAGTTACTTTTAAAGGGTAATTTAAGTGTTTATAGCGGACTATTCGCACCTTACTGGATGCTTTGGTATTTGCTGAGCTTGCTGTCATGGCGCTTACTGCTACCCATGTTTTCGCGCTTGCAGTTCCCGGTGATGATCGCCTTGGGCGTCTCTCTGGTTGCCAGCTATTCAGAGAGCACAGGTTATTTTTTAAGCATCTCACGCACCTTAAGCTTCTTCCCATTTTTCTTGTTGGGCTGGAAAATGGGGCCTGGTTTTTTTGATGGTGGTAAAAAGCGCTTAGCATTTGTGAGTGTGCCGGTGGTGGCGATTGCGATCACAGCGTCCTTCTTATTGCGCAGTGATTTTGACTATCGTTGGCTGTATGGCAGTTATTCGCTTAACCGTCTTGGTATGGCAAATATGACTGGTACTGCGTATCAAATTGCACAATACCTTGTCTCACTTACAGTTGGTATGGCTTGTTTGCATCTGCTATCGCTGAGAAATTGGGGACTGGCACAAATTGGTCAACGTTCTATGTACGTATTTTTGTGGCACGGCCTGGCATTGATTGTGCTGCAGCAAACGGGCATGCTGAATGAGATTTTTAAGCTTGATCATGCACTGGCTCTTGTAATCGCTGTTATCGCCAGTGCCATCATTGTGTGGCTGGCATCGCATCCATGGTGTGAGGCTATGACCCAGAAGCTTCTATTAAAACCAATGTCGTGGTTGTTCATCAAGGCGCAGGGAGTGAGTATGCCCACTCCTCCCAAAACGATGGATGTCAAAGTCTCGACGCTAGAACCTTAAACAAAATAGCTAGCTTCACCGCCATAGCCAGCACCGCCATCATTACCGGTATCAAACCAGACACAAATCAAATAACCAACATACGGTTTGTGCCGTAGGGCATTCTTATTTCACCTGGATATTGCCTGCATCAAACTGGCGCGGATTCTTGCCAGTAATCCCTGCATAAAAGCGCTGGATTTCAGCCATATCAACTGTAATATCCCCAGACAATTCAAACATACGGCCTATGCCGCCGACTTTGCGTTTGAAGTCCAGGTAGCCTAGCGCAATTGGTACACCAGCGCCTTGGGCGATGTAATAAAATCCGGTTTTCCAGTGGCTGACATTGCCACGCGTGCCTTCTGGCGGGACAATCACTGTCAATGACGAGGTGTTTTGGAAAGCCTCAACCGTGCTTTGGACTAAATTGCCAGTGCGCGTGCGATCCACTGGGATACCACCAAGCCAACGCATTACTCCGCCGACAACGGGTGGAAACAAACTGGCTTTACCCATCCAGTAAACATTAAGACGCAGAGCAAAACAAACCAGCAAAGTCACGGGAAAATCCCAATTGCTCGTATGCGGCGCTGCGATCAACACGTATTTGGGCGTGGTCGGTGTAATACCCTCGACCTTCCAGCCGATCAGTCTCAATATCAATAAAGAAACCCAACGCATCAAAGTATTGATGATGGGCGTGTCAAAAATGGTGTGATGCATGTACTAAGTCTTTGATAAAAATAGAATTTACGCCAAATTGCCGCAGCAAGGCGTCGTGACGAATGCGGCATTATAGAGAGAGACATGCTGCTTTAGGGAAATAAAGAGTGCCATCAATCAAGATGGAGGGTGCGTAAGTGAAAGCGCTGTGACCGTTTGCTGCAACAAGTCAGCATCGATTTTTCAGGCGAAGTAAGCGCCGCCAAAATATATACTGCCATTAGTATATTTTAATCGTCCATATAATCACTGGACAATCAGGCATTTTTCCATAAAATAATGGGGAGTATATTAAACCCAGATTTTCCATTAGATCGCTACCACTTCGCAGAAACCCAGACTGCGTGCGGTCTTCAGAGGGATAGCACCACCGCGCTTTGAGTGGGATCGCTACAGCGAGAATTTGCACAAATTGATATTGCGGGGCAATTCATATCAATTCTGCTTTGCGGCTAAATTCTTTTCCGTGGCTGATTTATAGCCGCTTTAAGGCTGATTTACCCATGCAATCACGTCTTGCCATTGCGCTATATCTTTTTCTACTCTGGAGGGTGCAACATCCCACAAAGTCGCGCCGTGTGCTGCCAATTGAATATAGTTTTGGGTATCACGTAAATACGCCAGAACAGGTAAGCCTAGTTGTCCGACATAGTGCGCCAATTGATCAGAGGCCCGGCTACGGCCATTGACTCGCATACCTAGCACGGCTAATTGGTAGTTCTTGTCCCGCTTATTGAGTTTTTTCAAAAAATCCTCCGTGGCGAGGATGTCAAAAATAGAAGGTTGCAGAGGGACAATCACCTTGTCCGCCAGTTTTAAGACTGCATCTAATTTGCTACCGCTTAGACCTGCAGGCGTATCCAACACGATATGTGTCGTCCCTTTAGGTGGTTTTGCGATATGACCGTCTTGGATTTCCCAGGCGCTGATCGCTGGCAAATTGGCAGGGCGCAACGACAACCATGTACGTGATGATTGCTGCTTGTCCGCATCGCCCAGCATCACCTTATGTCCTTGCGAGGCAAAGTATCCGGCCAGGTTAGTGGCGAAGGTACTTTTACCAACACCACCTTTAGGATTGACGATAGCGACGACAGGCATAGTGACTCCTCGTAACTGATAATGATGTTGAAGCTTAAGCTAAAACCAACAATAAAAGTGATGCTAAGAATTCAAATTACATAATCGCAACAAACAGTCATTTTATGCAGGTACCAAGAGCGCCATTTGTTGCTGGGTGAGATAACACCATTCGCCCTCTTCCAAACCCAGAGACTGCAATGTTAGTTGTCCGACAGCAGTTCTGCTCAACGCCGCACAATGATTGCCGGCTGCTGCCAGCATGCGCTTGACCTGATGGTACTTGCCTTGCTCCAAGACGATCTCAAGCTGATGAGCAGAAAGCTGGCGGCAGGTTTGCGCTGCCAATGGCGCTGGTTCATCATGTAATTGCACGCCTGCCAATAGCTTTTCTACCAATTCGCTAGTCACAGGTTCCGCCGTGGTTGCAACATACACTTTTGGAATATGTCGTTTAGGCGAAGACTGGGCGTGGATAAATGGGCCATCGTCCGACATCAACAACATACCCGTCGTATCATGGTCCAGGCGGCCTACCGGCTGCACATCGCGCCACGAAAACTGTTCTGGCAAAAGGCTCAATACACCTGGATGGTGGCTAGGTTTGCGTGAACATTCAAAATTAGCGGGCTTGTTGAGAACGATATAAATATGTTCACGATATTCCCACTCTTCATCAAAAATATGAAAAGTCAGACCATCGGTTTCCACGGTCGTTTTATAACTGTCCATCACTTCGCCAGCGATGCTCAGTTCGCCGTCATCGATTAGCTCGCGACAGTATTTTCGGGTGCCAAATCCTTGCGATTGCAGGATTTTATCTAGGGATAATTTACTCATGGGCGGGACTTTAACAGAAGCGAGGGCGTCTGCAAAATTCAGGGTATCAAATTGGTTTTTATTTTTTAAAAACAGTTAAGGGCAAGCTAATGATAAAGATAGTGCCTTGGTCGATGATGCTGTCAACACTGATGTGCCCATCGAGTACGCCAGTCACTAGGTTATACACAATATTGAGCCCTAATCCGCTACCGCCCTGCCCGAGTTTAGTGGTAAAAAACGGGTCAAATATGCGTCCGAGATTGGCGGCCGGTATGCCTTTGCCATTATCGCTGACCACAATTTCCACTCTATCTTCTTCAAACAATTTGGCAGAAATATCCACCACACCGCGGGTGTCACCTTCAAAAGCATGAATAAACGCATTGTTGATCAGGTTGGTCAGGACTTGCCCCAGAGGACCGGGGTAACTATCCAGAATAATTTTAGGCGGTATCGTATACACCACCTCATGCCGGGTCTTGCGTATGGTCGGACCTAGGGTCAGAACAATTTCTGCAATGGTTTCATCCAACACAAACAGACGCCGATTGGCACTGGTCTGATCGACCGCAACTTGTTTAAAACTGACCACCAGTTCGGATGCTTTACCAAGATTACGCATTAAAATGTCTGTGCCGTTGCGCGTATTTTGTAAAAACTCATCCAGAGTGGAGCGCCGCATCCCAGTCTTCATCCCGGCGATGATTTGCTCGGTATGCTGCTGCAAAGTGCTGGCAATGGTCACGCTGGTACCGATAGGCGTATTTAACTCATGCGCGATGCCCGCCACCAGGGAGCCAAGTGCGGCCATTTTTTCGGTGCGCAACAGCTCATGCTGCGCCCGCTGGAGATTCTCAAGCACGATCGTCAACTCGGAGTTGGCGATCTCAAGTGCGTTAGTTCGCTCTGACACCCTGCGCTCTAAACTGCTGTTAAGGGTACGAATTTCGGATTCGTTATGACGTTTTTCAGTGATATCTTCTTGCACCAATACCAGTAAAGACTCTTCACTCAAGCGTATTAACCTACCAGAAATATTACACAGAAGGATTTTTTCCTGATGGCCGCAATGTAGCCATGCCTCGTAATCATGGATCTCGCCATGGTGTTCTACGTTTTGCATTACGGCATCTAAATCTTCTTTATTTCGCCATAGTGCGATCTGTTTTTCTGGGCTATTTAAGATGTCATCATGCGACCAGCCAAATTGTCTGACCCAGGCATCATTGACATCAATCATCGTGAAACTGGTTGTTTTACGAAATACCGTCATAGCAACCGGAGAGGCATGAAAAATCGCGGTGAATTTTTCTTCGGTAAAACGCAAGGCTTGCTCTGCACGCAAACGATCATTTAATTCTTGTTGGAGTATCTCATTTTTCAGATCGCGCTCTGAGAGCAAAGCGCCCAGATCAAGCCGCATTTTGTCCAGGCTATTGGCAAAGCTGCCAATCTCATCCTTGCGATGCCAGATCACCGCTTTGTCCAGTTTGCCACGTGCCAGATCGGCAGTAATATTTTGCAGCGCCTGCAATGGATGTACGATCCTACGCTCAAATAACAGCAGGATAAAACCAAATGAAATTAAAACCTGCGCAAGGATTGCGCCGCCCAACTTCAAGAAATCAATCAGTAAATCGTGATCCAAACGCCCTGTACTCAGTTCAATGATGACCTTACCAATTTGTTTATTATTTAAAAAAATCGGACGCTCTTCATGCATGACTTCACCGATGCGTCGCTCGGCAATTTCGATGTGGACAAACTGGCTTCGGGATTCATCTTCAACGGTGACTTGCAGAACTGCCGGGTCACGCATGACGGCTTTAACAAATTGGGTAGCAACTTCTTTATCTACATTCCAGACTGGAACCGCCATCGCGCTGGATAGCATGTCCGCGTATTGCGACATTGGGGTACGCACACGTAGATCCAACTCACGCTCGTACCGATCCACTAGCAAAAATCGTCCGACGACCAAGGCTGGCAGTAAGATTCCTAATGCGACGCCTAAAATCAAAATTTGACGAAGAGAAAGTTTTCCCAACATGAGCCTTGTAGAGTTGCTTATAGAGTTGCCAGTTGCCATATACAGTTTTATTTTCGCTGCAAGGAAACGACTGGCATTCACTGAACTTTGCAGATTTCGCCGTTAGCTATTTTTGCAAAAAGAGCCTGATTAACAGACATTCACTCAGATATATGCGTAACGTCTTGAACACCTCAGTCACTTTTTTTACGCCAGAGCTGAATGTTATTTTCAATTAATTTATCCATCACATTCTGCTTGGTCAATTTGATCATTGCCTTTGCAACGCGCCCGCGCATTTCTCCGGTATTACATGGCGATTGGTGCGAGAAAGTTAAAAATAAGCCCTCATTACTAATCGCTGGCGTGACTATTTTTAAGCCGGTGATATTCAGCTTAGCCACGTAGGCGAGACTAGGATCTTCTTCATAAATCAAATAATCCGAGCGCGATAAAGTCAACATTTTCAATGCTGATTCAAGGCTAGCAACGGTAGCTATTTTCAATGATTCTTTAGCATAATGATCAAAATCGTCACCAAAGCTATTATTGATCACCGTGACTCCCTGTTTGCCCTGCAGATCGCTCCACTTCTTATAGTTGAGAGACTTATTTGCTTTTGTCCAGATTACAGAATGCGTTTCACGGAAAGCCGGATAAAAATAATCCATGTAATCCAGTCTGGGTTGAGTGAAAAAAGCTCCCGCAATCAAGTCAATACGACCAAGCTTAGCCTCCTCCTGCACGCGCCCCCAAGTACCAACATACTTGACTTCAATCGGTATGCCTAACTCTTTTGATAATAACTGCATTAAATCGGCATTTGCACCGATTAACCTGCTTTCATCACTGGGGTCACGCCATAAATAAGGAGGATATTCTGGATTGCCTGCTGCAATCAACGCTTTACATGATTCAGCTTGCGCATTTGAACCAGAAAAACAGGCGCAAACCAAGGCGAGAACACTGAACAACTTTAGTCCTGACAGTGGCTGTATTTGCTTGTTGCTTAACATTGAGCATTCCCTTGTTTTTATTGGGATAATGAGCGTCTAGTCTAACGACTGGATTTGGTATTTACAAGAACGATCTAGGCGTAGGGCAATAAAATACTAAGAAGCAACGAAAATGGGCAAGATAGAAAACTGAAATGTAAGGATAGTTTCGCCACTATTTACGATTCCATGATGACCCCAACCAAGACTTGCAAGCAAGCTTAGCCCTCGCTCCTGTCAATAGAGCAAACCTTGTGTGCTTATTAGTATCCACGAAGGCTCTGATTACATTATCGATGAAAATACTCTGCCCATCTCCAGCCTACGCAAATCGCCTCGCTTAATAATCTCTGCAAATTTGCGTAATTCGCTAACAAGAATACTCAAAAAATTAACGGCGGATAATGCTATCGCCACTGTTTCTGACCAGATCACCGCTACCGAATCCTGGATCATGGTCGAAATTAAAAGTGTTTTTATCGCCATTATCATATTGCACGGCGACCGCCCAGACTTTGGACGATTTTGCTTTTTGCTCAATCTTACGACCTGCATAGGCACCGCCAGCTGCACCAGCAACCGTTGCCAGATCGCGCCCGGTGCCATTACCGACCTGGTTACCTAATAGTGCACCGGCGACACCGCCAGCAATTAAGCCCAATGCACTGCCTTCCCCTTCTTTATCACTCACATTGACCGATAGCACACGACCGCAGCCAGCGCAGTTTGCGCCCGACTTGGTTGATACGGTGACTGCCTGCATATTCGATTTTGCGGTAGCCAATGCATTGTTATATTCGGTTTTGGCGTCCCGCAGACATTGCATGCGAGAAGCGGATGTACTCTCTTCTGCGCACAACTTTTTATCATCGGCATATCGGGTTGCAGCTCTTTTAGTATCTTCGGTATATTGCTGCTTAGAACTGATCGTTTGTGCATGAGCACCTATGTTTACACCTGCAAGTAGCATGCACAACACGGGGAAAATTAAGGCGTTTTTTTTCATGTCAGAACTCCCGGATAAATTAAAGAATGGAAAAGCGAAGAACTTCCAGTAATACGGCATCATCAATAACAAGCATGTCAGCTTTGTCGTCGTATAAGCCAGTTCAGGTAAAACACGGCACAGAGCGCCGTCATTTTATATAAAAGGCATGGCATACAATGTGCATACCTTTTTTATGAATTATTTTTATAATTTGTTTTTGTAAGGTATTTTGATGAAACACGAACACAATAGCACTATAGAAGCGCAATGCAAAAAACATGCGCACCGAAAAACATCCCAGCTTTCGTTATAGCAAACCCATGCGTACCCTGCACACAAAAATTCAACACACAGATCATATCGATGGCGAATTAGTTTTACCTTTTCAGATACGCGAAAAAAGTCGCTTTCGCGCTACCCTCACCTCAGGCGAGGATATTGCCTTACTCACGGTGCGTGGTAGCGTCTTGCGCAATGGCGATCTGATCGCTAGCGAAGACGGCTTCGTCGTCAAAATCGTCGCTGCGGCAGAACCGACTTATAAAGTCGTTTGCGATTCGGCCCAGGCTTTGTTGCGCTGTGCGTTCCATTTAGGTAACCGGCACACACAAGCTCAGGTTGGTGATGGTTTTTTACGTATCCGTCACGACAATGTACTTAAAGAGATGTTAGAAGGTTTGGGCGCTCAGGTAGAGGAAGAACTTGCTGCATTTGAGCCAGAAGCCGGTGCCTATGGCGGTGGTCATCATCATGGCGACGACGGTCATCCGAACAATCCACTTGCACCCATCCCGTTGCGACAAAAAATACATCGTCCTTCTGACAAAAACTAACACTGCCAGCTAATGATACAAACCACTGCATTGCTGCATTTGCTGCAACTGGCCAGCCCATCGCTGCCGGTTGGCGCATATAGCTATTCTCAAGGCTTAGAGAGTGCGATTGAACAAGGTCTGGTGAAAAATTCAGCCACTGCCAGACAATGGATATCGCAGCAATTAGTCGAGGTGCTAGCCTGTTTTGAAGCGCCGATTTTGTGGCGACTGCTGCACGCTTTTGAAAAACGCGATCAGGCTTCGATCTGTCTGTGGACCGAACGTTTTTTGGCGGCGCGGGACACCGCAGAATTTCGGGCGGAGACAGTACAAATGGGGTATTCGCTCGGTAAGCTATTAGTGGATTTAAAACTGGACGACAGTAAGGTTGATCCAGCATTGCTGGCTTGTTTGCAAAGTCTGAGCGAAGTCCCCTTCCCCACCGCATTAGCATGTAGCGCGGTTGCGTTGAAAGTACCTGCAGAGGCAGCACTACTCGGCATGTTATTTTCATGGGCAGAAAATCAGGTGCTAGTGTGCGTCAAATCCGTGCCACTGGGACAAGTCGCGGGACAAGCCCTGTTACTCAGTTTGACTGAGGCATTAGAGGCGGCGGCAAACACCGCGCAAACTCTGAACGACGATGAATTATCCAGCTGGGCGCCAGGATTATCTCTGCTATCGATGCAGCATGAAGTGCAATATAGCCGTCTATATCGCTCCTAACGCCAACATCACACTTACCGAATTTAAATTTTTGAGAGTCCATATGAATTCCAATGTCAGTACCCAAATGAATACCCAAATCAGTACGCAAACCGACTCAAAAATAAGTGCACAAGCATCAAATCCATTGCGCGTCGGCATCGGCGGCCCGGTAGGTTCGGGCAAAACGACACTGTGCGAAATGTTATGTAAAGCGATGCGTGACGACTACGAGATGGCGGTCATCACTAACGACATCTACACCAAAGAAGATATGGAAATCCTGTTACGCGCAGATGCCTTACCGGCAGAACGTTTGATGGGTGTAGAGACCGGCGGCTGTCCACACACAGCGATCCGCGAAGATGCGTCCATCAATCTGGAAGCGATCTCACGAATGTGCGCTGATTTTCCTAACCTAGATTTAATTCTGGTCGAGTCTGGCGGCGATAATTTAGCTGCAACTTTTAGCCCCGAACTATCCGACTTAACGATTTATGTGATCGACGTCGCCGGTGGGGAGAAAATCCCACGCAAGGGCGGACCGGGCATCACCCGCTCCGATTTGTTGATCATTAATAAAACAGACTTGGCGCCGCATGTTGGGGCTAACTTAGACATCATGGCGCAAGACGCCAAACGTATGCGCGGTGATCGTCCGTTTATTTTTACAAATTTAAAAACGGGTGATGGCGTGACGCAAATAATGGAGTTTATTTGCCGGGAAGGTTTGTTGAAAAATTGAATACTTGTGAAGATATTTGATCTACGTAAATAGTAAAACAGCGACTTTTTCAGCAGCCAGAAAAACAAATGAGCCGATGTGGCTCATTTGTTTTTCTCTTGGATTCAGATTACAACTTAGACTGTATTAGTTTACCCAACTTCTCAATCCCTTCATTAATCCGCTCTGGCGATACGGTCACAAAGCTCAAACGCAAGGTATTTGTAGCCGGATTATCTGCATAAAACGGCGCACCAGGAACGAATGCCACATTCTGCGCAATCGCTTCATCCAATAACTGTTTGCTATTGACGTGCGTAGGCAATGTCACCCAGATAAACATGCCGCCCTCTGGACGCGTCCATGTCACGCTGGCTGGAAAATGCTTTGTCATCGCGGCCAGCATCACATCGCATTGACCTGAATAAAAATGACGGATCGTTGGAATGTGTTCGTTCAGGAAGCCATCTTTGATCACTTCATACACTACCATCTGAGTCAACGTAGACGTGTGTAAATCGGCAGCTTGTTTTGCCTGCTCTAATTTACGGATCAACGGCGCAGGACCAACCACATAACCGAGACGAATACCAGGCGTAAGAATTTTTGAGAACGAACCCATGTAGATCACACCATCGGGATTCATCGTCAGCATTTTTGGCAGAGGTTCGCCGCTGTAACATAAATCGCCGTAGGGATTATCTTCAATCAGTGGCAAACCCAGACGTGCGCAGGTGTCGACTAATTCGTAGCGACGTTCAACCGATAAGGTCAGGCCAGTCGGATTCTGGAAGTTAGGCAAGGCATACAATAAACGCGCACCCTGTCCTTTTGCCGCAACTGACGATGGCAACAAACCGTGTGCATCACCATCGACAGAAACATACTCAGGCTGATACAAAGAAAACGCCTGCAAAGCACCAAGGTAAGTCGGCGTCTCAACCAAAATCTTACTGCCTTTGTCGATCAATACTTTACCCAACAAATCTAAACCTTGTTGTGAGCCAGAAACCATCAATATCTGCTCTGGGGAAATTTTGGTCACATCGTTGGACAAAGAATCCGCGATGAATTGACGCAAAGGCGCATAGCCATCGGTCGGTCCGTATTGCAATGCCGACTTTCCTTGCTTGGATAAAACCAGATCAAACGCTGCCCGCATACGGTCGATTGGAAACGTCTCTGGTGACGGCAAACCACCGGCAAAAGAAATCACTTCTGGACGCATCGTGACTTTAAGAATTTCACGGATTACGGAGCCTTGCAACTGCTCTGCACGCTCAGAAAATTTCCACTGCATCGGGCTAGGATTTTCAAGTTTCATACTGGTCTCATTCACTCTGTATTTTTATGTTGTACTGTTTTTATAATCGGTCAATTGTCTGCATTACTCTAAATTAATCTGAATCACTTCAGGTAATTTTGAGTTGATCCAACTAGGCAATCTCAGCAATCAATTCAATTTCAACGCAAGCGCCCATCGGGATCTGTGCTACGCCGAAAGCTGAACGGGCATGCTTGCCTTGCTCACCAAAAATCTCACCAAATAATTCTGACGCGCCGTTTGTGACTAAATGCTGTTCTGTAAAGTCGCCTGTGGAATTGACTAGACTCATGACTTTTACAATCCGTTTAACGCAATTCAGGTCGCCACCGCAAGCTGCTTGCAGGGTAGCGATCAAATCAATCGCGACTGCACGTGCGGCAGCTTTGCCTTCTTCAGTGCTGATGTTTTTACCTAATTGACCGACCCAGACTTTGCCGTCTTTTTTTGCAATATGACCGGACAAAAACACAGTGTTACCAGTTTGTGCATACATAACATACGCAGCGGCCGGTACTGCGACTGCTGGTAACTCAATATTCAAAGCTTGGAGTTTTTCGTAAAACGACATGGTGATTTCCAAAAAAGTTGTGGCGTATGCCTGACTCGGTGCAATGTAGTGCAAAAAGCAATCTCGGCAATGACTAAACTACCTGGTGAAATTGCTAATGAGAACCGAGGCAAGTGCCTGATTTTATAGAGTGAAGCGGGACAATTGTTTTCACTGACAGACCTCCATTGTAAGCCCCTCATCACCCGATTAACACCCCCAATTACAGACAATCCGCTTGATTTAATTTGGAGGTCTGTCTCTTTTCAACACGACTACCGATGATTCTTCATTGATCTGCCGATTGCCAATAACGCTATCGCTGCCAGCTAATTGGTATTGGGCGAGAATTCCTCGCTTTATCATCACTTATAAGGTCAGCATCCACATCGCCGTCAACGCTAATGCCAATCCCATCACGAGATTAAAATTTCTCAGACGATTGCCGACCAGCAACCAGTTGCGCAAACTTTGCCCCATCCATGCCCAAGCGAGAATACTCAGCGCACTCGGAATGGTAAATCCCAGACTCATCCAAGCCATACGGACAACAAAATCAGCATGCCCTATGGCATAAGTTGAGGTCGCGGCGACCAGCATCATCCATGCTTTGGGGTTGACGATCTGAAACAATGCAGCTTGAGGAAGACTTAAAGGTTTAATCGCGTCGCTGGAAGACAACTGACGGGAAAAACATAACTTAAAAGCCAGGTACAAAAGATAAGCAATCCCTGCCAGTTTCATACCCCAGACTAGATAGGGGCTGGCTTGCAAAATAGCGATGCCGCCCAAACCGACCACCCACATCAGCACCACAAAGCCGATCGGCACACCCGCCACCTGTGGCAAGGCGGCGCGCAGGCCATGATTAACACCAGTGGTCGCAGCGATTGCCACATTAGGGCCAGGCGTAAAAGAAGCGATCCAGGCAAAGGTGGTAAAAGCCAGCACTTCAGCAAATTGAATTTGAGCAAACGGCATCACGGACTTCCTATTCAATAAAATATACTAGAAGGGTGTAATTTTTAATGTCCAATGATTATTTGGACAATAAGGTATATTTATTCACATACTCCCCTATTTTTTACTTTTTTCTTTATGGGTATAAGGCAAATATTTTCAGTATCGTCAGGGGGGCGCTATGCATACCGCTTCATCTGGCAACTCCCCCAATCTCACCGCGGGTCGCAAATTGTTTCGGCCCTGATTGCATCATCAGCGTGCAGGAAGGATGCTACAGGTTCAAGCTGCTTGCTCAAGACCAAGCTTGAACTCTGATGAGTTAAGGGCGTTTGCTCAGGCAGGCTGTTTTCGATAACAACACAAATTTGGATCTCACTAGCCTGACGATCTGCCTCAATTACCACTCGCTTTAGCGGCGGCATCATCAAACTCTGCCCCGTCGATAACCAGTAATCGTAGGCATCATTCTCAATCGTAATCCACACCAAACCGCATTTGATTTGCAAGCACAGTGCCGACTCGGCAGACACAGACAGCAAGCCATTTGGCGGTAGCGTCAGTAATGTATTGGCGGTGAGAATTTTCATAGCATTCCTTGCAGGTTGGTGTAGGAGTTGTGCTATCCTAGCCGCAAAAACCAATACAGTACCAGTACAATAAAAACGATAATTCACGCACTGTTACGGTCTTTTTCCCGATACACCTATCCGATTGGCAGGCATCCTATGATTAACGGTAGCAGGAATAGCGATACAAATGGCAGCACGAGTGGCGACAAGAATCGAGGCACAAATGTGAGCGCAATCGGAAGCACGAATCGAAGCATAATTTCGCGCGATTCTGGCGGTTCTCTGGTCGAGCAAATTGTCCGTAACATTGCTACCCGTATCGACGACAAATTACTACGCACCGGTGCGCGGATGCCGTCGATCCGGCAGTTTGCGGACGAACAGCGCGTATCTCGCTTTACGGTGGTTGAGGCTTACGACCGGCTGGTCGCCAAGGGTTATCTGGAATCACGTCGCGGCTCGGGCTTTTTTGTACGAGAACGTGCCTCGATGATCAACAGCAATAACGCTAATAATGCTGCTGAGGCTTTGCCGTCAGGGCAACAACTCGATGTGGTGTGGCTGGTGCGGAATATGTTCCGCCAATTGCCGCCGCAAAAAATGCCGGGCGCCGGTCTGCTACCACATGACTGGCTGGACGGTGAACTGGTAGCCAACGGCTTGCGAGCGATCAGTCGCCTCAATCAAAACCTGCTTTTACACTACGGTACGCCGCAGGGATTTTTACCACTGCGCCAGCAACTGCAACTGAAATTAGCAGAACTGGAAATCGCCGCAGCACCAGAGCAAATCATCATGACGACCGGTGTTACGCAGGCGCTGGATTTGGTGGCACGCGAATTTACTCGCCCCGGTGACACGATTTTTGTCGATGATCCCGCCTGGTTTTTAATGTTTGCCTCATTTGCGATTTTGGGTGCCAAAGTGATTGGCATACCGCGCTTGCATGACGGTCCCGATGTGATCAAGCTAGCCGAGCTGGCGGCGCTGCATAAGCCCAAGCTCTATATCATTAATTCTGTCATGCATAACCCGACCTCCACGTCCCTGTCGGCGGCCAAGGCGTTTCAGGTATTGAAGACGGCAGAAGAACATGATTTTATGGTTGTGGAAGATGATATTTACTGCGACATGCATCCCGGCACAGCAGTACAAGCTGCGACCCGCATTGCCGCCTTAGACCAATTAAACCGTGTGATTTATCTGGGTGGATTTTCTAAAACTCTAGCTGCCAATCTGCGCGTAGGATTTATCGCTACCTCACATGAATTAGCTGTGCGCTTATCTGACCGCAAGATGTTATCCACGCTGACTACGACAGAGATCGGTGAGCGTGTCGTGTATAAAATTTTATCAGAAGGTCATTACCGCAAACACGTAGACCGCATCCGCGTCAAACTGGATTCTGTACGGGATGACGTGACCAAGCGAGTAGAAAACCTCGGGATGAAAGTTGATTACCGCACACCTGCCGGTATGTTTTTGTGGACTGATACCGGCTGCGACACCAATGTACTGACAGAGAAGGCAATGGAGCAAGGTTTTTTGCTTGCGCCAGGGAGCTTATTTTCCCCCAATCAACTGCCCTCGACCAAGATGCGTATCAACATTGCTGCGATGTCTGATCCTGATGTTTGGGCGTTTTTAGAGAAAGAAATTAAGTAACAGACCCTATTTCGCTGATATCCACCAGGCCTCACCTGCATGTGGCTTGGTCATGCTGAGTGGCTCACCCATTTGAGGTGTGCTGATCGGGACATTACGTGCATCAGCCAAGGCCGTAATGCGGTCAAACGGCTCATGCCAGACATGCAACGATAGATCAAACGTGCCGTTATGAACCGGCAGCAAATGTTTTCCACGTAAGTCCAGATGCGCCTGTAAAGTCTGCTCAGGCTGCATGTGGACATCTGGCCACTGGTGATTGTAGGCGCCGGTTTCTATCATAGTCAGATCGAAGGGACCGAACTTATCGCCGATCTGTTTAAAGCCATCAAAGTAGCCACTATCGCCACTAAAAAACAGGTTTAAATTCTGCTCAGCCTCGTCATTGGTTTCACGGATTACCCAAGACGACCAAAGAGTTTGATTCCCATCGTTGAGGCCGCGACCGGAAAAATGTTGCGCAGGTGTCGCCGTCAATTCGATACCGTCTACTGTAGTACTTTGCCACCAATCCAGTTGTTGAACCTTGTGAGCAGCGATGCCCCATTTAATTAAGGTATCACCAACACCCAGCGGCGTTAAAAAATGTTCGACTTTATCGGCCAGTTGTAACACTGCAGCATAGTCCAGATGATCATAATGATCGTGCGACAAAATCACGCCCTTGATCGGCGGCAGGTCCGCAATACTGATCGGTGGCTGATGGAAACGTTTTGGGCCCATCCACTGGAACGGTGATGCCCGCTCGGAAAATACAGGATCAGTCAGCCAAAACTCACCACGCAGTTTTAGCAATAAAGTGGAATGACCCAGGCGGAATAAAGATTGATCAGGCGCGGCTAGTAACTGTTCACTCGTCAACGTTTGTACAGGGATTTGTCCTGCCGGTATGGTATTGGCTGGTTTATTAAAAAGGAAGGTCAAGGCGATTTGCAATGTTTTGAAAAAGCTGGTCCTTTGTATCTGTACCGGATTTCTATACTTGCCGTCCTCATGCCGCAGATAGCGCATCTTATCTTGAGTATTCTCAGTACCAACAGTGTTTAACCCTGCCTTACTTGAGCTGTTCGCCGGAAATGTGCCAATTGCCATAATCAGATGTCCTGTAAGCAAAATAAAATCGAAAGTACAAACCGAGATCTTTGCACGATAAAAAGCCAAGCAGAGTGTTTACCTCAAATGAGACAATAGCAACAGGATAAATTTAAAGAGTGGCAATCATGGCGTGG
>NZ_JBEONP010000068.1:0-17518 GCF_040544435.1 Undibacterium sp. GrIS 1.2 | reverse complement strand
TTTCGACTGGCTGGTCAAAAGGCAGAATGCTATCGCATCTGACCCTTTGACTTTTTATTCAATGTTGCTCTTCGTACTTGAATCCGCCGTATATTATTAAAGATAATGGGGGAGTATATTAAATTTAACCTATCAAACTGTCGATAAATCACGATGAAATTAGGTATAGATCCAAAAAGGGGGGGCTGTATGATCGTCGGCTCACTCAGCGTGGGTTGTTCTTTTGTTTATGCGAGGTTATTTTTGGCAGACAAGAATATTTCCGCTGTAGCGCTGTCGACCTATCAAATTGGCTTGGGATTGCTAATGCTATTGCTCGTTACCGATCTTAAGGGCATCGAGCATATCCTCGAAGATAAAATAGCTCTGACAGGATTAGTGCTTGGACTAGGACTCACTGGCACAGGTTTGGCGTATGTACTTTATTATTTTATCGTTCAGCACTTGGGTGCTGTAAAAGCCGCAAGTGTGACTTACATACCGCCAGTAGTTGCACTGATGATCGGGTGCTTGTTTGCTCACGAACCATTAAGCACAATCAACGTCGCAGCAATCTTGTGTATTTTAGGTGGGGTTTAATAATTGCAGACTGGGAAGCGTTAATTGTCCTGGTCAAGACTAGATAGACGCGTCGCGAATCTAATTAGCCATACCCCATCGCTTAAAATGCGGTATCCAATGAGCATTAACAATTTTATTAAAACCACTCGGTGTTGGGTGCAATTCGTTTGCCCAATCCTCTTGATATCCGTCGTCCGTGCGTAGCGTCCCTGGCGAACTCACAAATACAACATCATTTTCCCAATCGTTGAAGCTCGCGAGCGTTGTGTTCAGTCGAACAATCAGCTCTTTGATTACTGCGATACGATAAATTAAATCAGGATTCACTTTCGATTGATCTAGTGCCGGCTTTAGCCATGGTCCGTTGAATTGAATACCGGCTAACGTAAAACCTCGGCCATCAGGTACAGGATAATCATAACCGTTGATGAAAATGGGGCGAGGCTGTGCAGGAAGGTCTTTATATGCCCATCGTATTTCATGGATCAGTCCACCCATTGCAGTCACGATGATGCGTAACAGATTATCGATACCGTCAGGATCAATACAATCCTTAGGGTCAGGAATGTTAGAGCAATTGCTGCGCAGAGCAAGATGATAGTCAACGGCGTCGTTGCCCGCACCGCTAATCATAAATATGTTGAAAAAACCTCGGTTTGCTGATTTTAAATACTCTTCTACAAACGGCGCGTATTTACCGGCCCCGACGTATTGCTGGAGTAGGGCGCCGTTATAACCTACCGCTTGTATATTTTTATATGCGGGTAGCATTAATGGATGGTTTGAGATCGACTCGAGGATATTGTTGTTTGGGTACCAGAACCAACTGTCACCTATTGCTAATATCGAGGGATAGTTCCCCTCTACCCACTGATCTACTGTTCGATATACCGTCATATTAATCTCCCGCAATTTAAATGATGACTATTTGTTTTTCATTCATTTTTCGTAGTCTGAATCCATTGAGTTGACCAGTTCGCGGACCAATATCAATGCTCATACAAGAAAATACGGTCAACACATTGACCGGTTAACAAAAATATCAAAGCCTTCACTACAACCTCGATTATTGAACGGTGGCAGTCAAGCCTTCTCTCTTACCCCACCGTAACATTAACTCTGCCAGAGTCTTCACGCTATTGTTAACGCCCAGCCCGTGTGGTGGAATATCAAGTACACGGCTACCAACGGCAACACATCCTCTCAACTGAAAGGGCCAATTGGCATTATGAATCTCGCAGAGACTTCTACCCTGTTTACCAGAGGGGATCATTGCCGGTGTGCCAAAAATACCTAGGCTAGGATTATGGAAAACAACCGTCGCACCATGTGCGGGCGAATCATAAGGAATGAGTTGATAGTTCCCGACGGGGATGCAGGATGCATTAGGAAGATTGTTATTCCACGGCTGTTCGCAAGTTGCACAAAATTGTTTGCCATCGATAAACATTATTCCAAACGTTCCCTCGGCGCCAGAAAGAGTTTGGTCACGAACAATGAGGATCTGCATAGGTGCTTTCTGGTATCTGGACTATCGCATTGGGCAGCATTCAAATAACCGAATATGCTTGTTTATGAAAAAAAGAGATCAAGCATGTTTGATATCAAAAAATATAGTCTATTTTCAAAAAAGTGCAAATTTATTATCTTTTGTGAGACTAGCTGCTTACGACAAGTCTTTTAGGTAAGTTCAGAACTTCACATTAATAGTGGCTCGTAACGATTGAACTAACGCATGTTCCCTGTAGAGGATCGGTCTTTTAAAATCGTTAAAATTTCATCAACAAATGATTGTTTTTAAACAAGCAAATGATGAATATTTCCCTGTTATCAAGAAATGAGGCCATTTCTACAACGGTTTATAAATTATTAAATAAACTAGCTTAATTTATAATTAAATTAAAAATAACGGAGTAATATCTTATTAGAATTCTGTAGATTTTCAGTCGTTAGTGTCGATTATTTAACAGCAAACGGAGAGACCAAATCATGTATTCATCCAATGTAAAAAACACTGTAAGACTGATCGTCGTTATTGCCTGCGGTATCTCAGCAAATGTATTTGGGTGGGGTGGCGATGGTCATAAAACGATTGGAGCGATCGCAGATCAAATGTTGGCTGGGTCGCCAACAAGTAAAAAACTCAAAACATTACTTCAGCCTGGGGAAAGCTTATCGAGCATTTCCACTTGGGCTGATTGCGCAAAAGGTTTTACCTATTGCCAGAAAGAGCCCACCCCAGAGCAAAAAGCCTTTGCTACGGCGAATCCGCAGCATCATGATTATCATTACACCGACATTCCCATCGACAGCGTAAGTTACAGCGAGGCGACTTACGGAAAAACGGATCACGATGTTGTGCAAATTCTAAAAGAGAGCATTAGTACTTTACGTGGGAATCCAGGCACGCATCAGTTTTCTAAACGCGAAGCACTGATGTTATTGACACATATGCTCGGCGATCTGCACCAACCCTTACATGTAGGCGCCGTCTATCTGGATGCCAACGGTGCCATCCAAGAACCAACTCAGCCATTGATCGACTCTAAAAAGGTATTTGCAACAGAGGGCGGCAATAAATTACATATTAACGGGACTACGCGAGTCATACATGGTTATTGGGATAGTGACGCGGTAAAGACGATCATGCGTAGAAAAAAAGTGATTGATCCGGCTCATTTAGCAACGGCTTTGCTTGATGCGAACTCGAAACCATTACAAATCAAAGGTGACTTGGATAAAGCAATAGAAACATGGGCCGATGAGTCTCTTACAGACTCCAAATTAGCATTTGATGGTGTTGCGATTGGCAATCATACGGAAAACTATAAAGACCCAAAAGGAGGGGCAACCGACGGATGGGCGATCACGCTTCCGACGATTTATCCCAAGCTAGCTTCTGACATTGCCAGCGATCGACTACTCTTAGCCGGAAAACGATTAGCGGCAGTGTTAGCTCAGATTTTGAAATAAATTCAGAATAAAGTAAAAATGAGATTAACAATGGTTCATCACTTTGATAAATCCATCAAACTAAACCAACACATATTTTTAACAGGAGATTAAAACTCTATGAAAACGTCAATTTTAAAAAAACTTAGCATAGGATTATTTCTAATTTGTACGACAGCATGGGCAGATGACAAAGCTGCTTGTGATGCAGGTAAAGGAACATTTCTTACCGGCACAGTTACCTCAGGTCCTAAATTTAAAAGCGGTAAATTTCTGAAAGGCGTCGAGCTTTCACATACACATTTGATGGTTAAAGTGGATGGGATAAATGACCAATACGATGTCGCGATAGACAATGTGTTTGCTAACGGTTACGTGAAGAATAGCAAAAAAATTCCTGATTCTTTGAGCCAGATTAAGGTTGGTGACGCTCTTGAGCTTTGTGGTCAAGAGTACACCGATGGAACAAAGGGAATTCATTGGGTGCATACCGATTGTAAGGAGCCACCAAGTCCCAGTAAACCAAATGGTTTTATAAAACTTATCGGAAAAGATGGCACGGCTGGAGACAATTTGGAGAGCTTAGAAACTTATTGCGGTCTTTGGAATTCAACGAAGAAATACTGACTTGCTATAGATGCGCAAGCGAGCTAAGGCGCATCTGAACCCGAACGGCAGGTTTGGTGCGCTTTTTTAACAATGACGTGGGAGCGGATATGTTTGGAAGTCAGGTTCTTGAAACGGCAGTGGGTTTGGTATTCTTCTTCCTGTCTTTATCTATCCTCGTGACAGCAATACAGGAATTTATTGCAACCGCTCTGAGATTAAGAGCAAAGTCATTGAATGCGGGTATTTCCGATTTGTTAGAGCTACAAAAAAATTTGGATCCTGTGATTCAAACAATAATTCTACACCCCAGAATTTCTCCCCCAGATAAAAAATTATCCTACTTATCATCACAGGGATTCGCCTCCACGGTGGTGCATGTTCTCAGCGGAGCAGGGGACGCTTCCCAAACTCAATTTGAACGATTAAATTTGGCTATTCATCAGTTGCCTGATGGTAGATTCAAAAAAATTTTGTTATTAGCAGTAGATCGTGCCAACCATGACCTTAAAGTAGTTGAACAAGAAATAGCAGAGTGGTTTGATGAATCAATGGACCATGTTGCAGGACAATTTAAAAGATTTAGCAGTTACTTGAGTTTTGCTTTAGGTGGGATTCTGGCATTCGGATTAAATCTGAATGCACTCGCTGTCTGTAATGCTTTGTGGCAAAGTCCGGTACTTCGGGCACAAGCTATTGCTGCGGCATCAGTAGCGCAAGCGCCCTCGGTAATGACGACGGCATCTTCTGATCAAGTGTTAAAAATGTTTGGATTCCAATATTTTTTTATTAGTTTTCCAACAGGAATCACCTTACTGGGTTGTTTGATTACGGCCTTTGCCATCAGCATGGGGGCGCCATTTTGGTTTGATTTTTTGCAAAATATTCTCAAATTAAATGTCAGAGGTACAGGAGATAAACCAGCACGTTACGACTCACCTTAAATGCAGATTAACAAGGTAGTTATTTAGTAACAGTGACTATTTGGTTTCAAATAAACCCTGAGCTTTAAATGTGATCTAGGAGCCCAAAATGTTGACCAAAACACCGAATGGTTTAGACGAGATTATTGATGTCTTTGGTAGCCTCGACACCCCTAATTTTGAGGCTAAATATATTGAAGCTTTTACGCTTCCTTATCCTTTGTTCTATGAAGGAACTAAAGTGACAAGGGCACGATGCCACTATTTGATCGTAGAGAATTTTCAGCAAGCGTTTGAAAAAATTAAAAATGCTGGATTGCAAGAACAAGTCAAAAATTACAGCGGTATCTTTAATAATCGCCCAATTCGTGGTGAATCAAAACATCCATCAACTCATTCCTGGGGAATTGCAATCGATTTGGAAGCAGACAAGTACCCACTAGGAAGTACACAACGCTTTCCTGACAACATTGTGAAAGTATTCGAAGATGCCGGATTTTTTTATGAGGGCAATTTCGTATCAAGAAAAGATCCAATGCATTTTCAGCTTTGCAAAGGATATTGAAAAAGAGTGCTGTGAGTTTTTGTCCGCTCCGATGTAAGCCGTTCGCGAATTTTATGTTTCATCCTGAAGCTTGGGTTAAACGATGACTAAGAATTACTCACCTGATGAATAATTTCTTGTTTTTTCGATAAAGTATTCTAAAGTGAATTTAGTGTTGAAAAATACACAAATCAATAAAAAATATTGTAGAAGCTTTACATATCCAGTCTTATTTAGCTAATAAAAGGTGTTAATCATGACAGCGCGCCAGAGAATATTTATTGCAGGGGGCAGGTCTCGGAGCACTTTTGCCGATTTTGATCTTATTACTTACATTTGACCCTGAGTCTATGGGGACAAAAATAGAAACTTTAAGTATTTATAATATTTTGGGATGGGTGATGCGTGCACTCGCCTTATTTGTTGCCGGTGCGTTAGTGGGTTGGCTCAATGCGAATGAAAATAGACCGATTACTGTGTTTCAAATAGGTATCTCAGCACCTGCTCTGCTCGCATCATTTGTAGTTGGAAGTGCATATAAGCAACCAGAAAATAAGGTTTCGCAAGCGCAAACTTTGTCTCCAATATCGATGCCTCAAAAAGAGAGAATAGAAACCGGTAGTATCACTTCATTTTTATCAGCAGTGCACAAGCTCAATCTCCCGTCAGTAATATAGCTGCGCCGCAGAAATCCCCAAGCATAATGCAACAAATCTATCAAGGATTTACTGGTCAATATGCTGCAACGCCAATAAAGACTCTAGGCGCAGCTCCTCCCCAAGCTCAGATATTGTTGGTATGGGAAAATGCCTCTCAAGGTAATGTTCCTGCCAAAGCTTTTCAAGCTGGAACAGAAAAAATCGGCAAAGAAGATCTGCCTATTTACATTTGTCGTGCTGAACATATGGATGGGGTTCATCCAGGCAAAATAAGGAAAGGTCTGGCTGGTTGTGATATCACTTTCGGCCACCATGAACTATCGATACCGGTATATCAAGTTCTAATTAGCAGCGCACCGTTAAAATGGACTGCATCTCTTAACGGTGCAGTTCCAGAGAATGCCGTTGTTGGAGGAAAAGATATTCCACCTGCTAGTGAAGACCTTTATCTTTGCAGAGGATCCTATCCCAATGAAAACGGAGTCCATCCAGGAAAAATAAGAAAAAACTTTGGTGGCTGTAGCATTGGCTGGGGAGGGCACATTGCTATCGTAAAGCAGTATGAGGTACTCACTGAGTAAATCAGAGCCCATCGTATGAATATAGTTGTGGCTAAGAATTATCAGATATTGAAGCGCATCAGAGCAATAAGTTCCAATTTGCGGACTTAACTACAGCCAAAGCTTTGGCGTTGGCTCTGTGCGGGGCCGGATAAAACTAGATCTTTTCCATTGCTATCAGTTTCAGCGTGGTAGTCGAAGGTATTCCAGCTGAAAGCGGCGACGATGCCATATTTTTTTCCTGTGTTTTGCAGGGCACACCACTGATTTTTTAAATCCTCTTCCAAAATCATGTAGTCCGCTATGGCTGCGCGTGGACTGGCTCCAAGAATGGCATCAAGTTCGGCGGGTGAGCCTATATTTTTTAGTAATAACTTGATGGTATTGTTAGCTGACTTACCATTGTTGAAGCGAACAATAAAATCCGATATCGGTTTAGCTCCATCGCCATATCCGGCTCGGTATAAATTATCTACTTCTATCGATTCAACACCTAAAGGCTGTAGATCGATTAATTGTTGTTGCAACTGTTTAAAAAAGCCGGTCTGGTTCCACTCCTTCATCCAATTGGCATTATCGTCTTGGCAGTGATCACCAACCGGTACAGAATTGCTAACATAGAGCTTGGCTGCGTTTTGCACACGTAAGCATTCATCTGCACTCCAGCTATTGCCAGTTGGCCCGCCCGGTCCTTCCAAATAAATGTGCAGGCGCCACCCCTGGGCGCGTAAATTTTGTACTCGGCTCAAAAATTCAGTTGAACTAGTATTCCCACCCGCATCTATTCCTGCAATCACGTTAGTGTATTTTGCCAGCGTAGCCTTGGCTTGGCTTGTAGTTAAAACTGTCAGTGGGTCGTGGCCGGAACTGAAATAAAAATAGGTTTGATTGCTGGATGTAGGTGTTAGAACAGGTGTTGGTATTTGGGCTGGCGTTGTAGAAGGTGAGCCACCGCCACCGCAGGCAAGTAGTAAGCTGCACAAAATCAAACTAAAGACAGCACGAGTACTTATACTTAGCATAGCAATAATATTATTAACATTAAAAGTGGAGCGAATTATTTAGCTTTAAAGAGAACACTAAAGTATGATTTTTTCAGATTGTGCAGCAGCGTGGAAAGCGTTTCTCGAATCACTAGCGTTGGCGAAGTACGCCTGAATACGTTGTACATTGTAAACCGGTTCGTGACATGATGAGTAACCGATGTTGCGTTCATTATTTTGAAAACTCTTCATACAATAGCTTTCAATTAGTGATTTTACTAACATCACTCCCGCTGCTTAGTTTTTCGCATAATTTATATTATGTTAAATTAAGAATTAATATCCGAAGGTGGTATAGCTTGAATGCTGATTCATATTGATATATATTCTCATTATCATTTAGCTTTCTCTACACGCAGGATTAATCATGAGCAGTTTGTTGGCTACACCGTCTAACTCCACAACCTTGGATAAGCTTCAGGTTGGCGATTCTGCTTTAGTGACTGAAGTTTCTGAAAATATCATTGCCAGCGCAAAATCTAGTTTTGATGTGGTTCGTCGCTTGAAGGAATTGGGCTTTGTCAAGGGCGAATCAGTAAAGATTTTACACCGGGGTTATTTTGGCGGTGAACCCTTAGCTGTTCGTATCGGGCAATCTACTTTTGCCTTGCGCCGTTTTGAAGCCGCATTAATTGGTGTTGCGAAGGCTGGAATTGCTTAATGAGTCATGCTGAATTTGTTGTCGAGTTGCTTGCACCACGCATCGCATTAGTTGGTAACCCTAATTGTGGGAAAACGGCATTATTCAATCGTTTAACTGGCGCACGGCAAAAAGTTGCTAATTATGCTGGCGTAACGATTGAGCGTAAAGAAGGTAAATTTCGCTCGCCAACTGGACGCACATGGCACGTGTTAGATTTGCCCGGAACATACAGTCTGCATGCCATCACCCCAGATGAAAAAATCACGCAAGATGTGATTACTGGTCAGCGCGCCGATGAGGCTATTCCCGATGCTGTCGTATGCGTTGTTGATGCGACAAATTTAAAGCGCGGATTACGTGTCGCTCTGGAACTGAAAAATCTTGGTATTCCGATGATTTTGGCAGTCAATATGATGGACGTCGCGAGAAAACGCGATATTAATATTGATATCGCTTTACTCCAAACCAGCTTGGGTATTCCAGTTGTTGAAACCGTTGCAGTTAACCCTGACGGTATTGATTTATTGCTGGGCAAGTTAGAAATCCTTGCTGGCACGCTCAAACAATCTGAAATCACGCCATCTACAAAATCGCTTACTGCTGTAACACCCGAATCAATACAAATAGAAGCCAACACCATACTGGCGCGCTGCGTTTCTTACGACGCCAGCAAAGATCATCACTTTAGTTTTAAGTTGGATAGCTTTGTCCTGCATCCATTAATTGGGCCCGTGATTTTTGCGATATTGATGTTTTTGGTTTTTCAGGCTGTATTTGCGTGGGCACAATTGCCGATGGACTTCATCAAATCCTGTGTGGACGCAGCGGGTGCTTTTGTTGAATCGCATATGCAAGTTGGCATGTTACAAGGTTTATTGGTCAAAGGTGTTATTGGCGGTGCTGGGAGTGTATTGGTATTCCTGCCGCAAATTGTGATTCTGTTTTTCTTTATTCTTGTAATGGAAGACTCCGGTTATTTGCCTCGTGCAGCGTTCTTATTGGACAGAGTCATGGGTAAAGTCGGTTTGTCTGGGCGAGCTTTCATCCCCCTGTTATCTAGTTTTGCTTGTGCAATTCCGGGCATCATGGCGACACGGACAATACAAAATCCGCGTGACCGCCTAGTAACAATTATGATCGCTCCGCTCATGACTTGTTCAGCACGTTTGCCGGTTTATACCCTGATTATTGCAGCATTTATTCCTGCCAAAATGCTCGGTGGCTGGCTTAATTTGCAAGGCTTAGTTCTATTTTTATTGTATTTGGCCGGCATAGTGTCTGCAATGTTGGTGGCTTTTGTACTCAAGAAAAAATGGGGCTCATCGGAGCAGCAGCCTTTGATGTTGGAACTACCGGATTATCGCTTACCTAACTCCAGAAATTTGATGATTGGCCTTTGGGAGCGCATTAAGATTTTTGTTACTCGGGTCGGAACAATTATCTTGGCATTGATGATTCTGCTATGGTTTTTGAGCAGTTTTCCTGGCGCTCCAGAAAATGCGGCTCAGCCGCCTATTTATTACAGCATTGCCGGCATACTGGGTCGTATGCTTGAAGTCATATTCGCACCAATCGGATTTAACTGGCAAATTTGTATCGCTCTTGTTCCAGGATTAGCAGCCCGTGAAGTCGCTGTTGCCGCACTAGGAACGGTCTACGCGTTATCACAATCTGGCGATGACTTATCGAATAGTCTTCAGCCCTTGATCGCGCATTCTTGGAGTGTACCGACTGCCCTATCGTTATTAGCCTGGTATGTATTTGCACCGCAATGTATTGCTACATTAAGCGTTGTTAAGCGTGAAACTAATACTTGGCGTTATCCTTTATTGATGGCGGCTTATCTATTTGGTTTGGCTTACTTTGCCTCATTCGTCACTTACAACGTCGCTAAACTATTACTGGGAGCGTAATGTGCAAACTCTGATCACGCTATTACTTTTAAGTATCGCTGCTGTGTATTTGTTCTTAAAGTGGATGCCCGCCTCCGCCAAACAAAAACTAGTACTTTGGATCTTTCAATACTCCCCTTCCCTCGCAAAGTATTTGGGTGCGCCTGCTAGTGGCTGTGGTAGCAGCTGCTCATCGTGTGGCACATGCTCGACTTCCTCCGCATCCGATAAAAACACTGTAAATGAAAAGCCAGTGAAATTCATTCGCCAACTTTAAGCATTGATTCGAACTTGCGCAAAACCGACCCAACTGAGTTATAGAACTTAGTCGTACTAAAAAGTACTAACTTCGGCACTATGCCTTGCTAGGGCAATTTTCCGTAAGTCTTGTTAAAAGATCAGTCTAAGATTTTAATTCTAATTTTGATATTAATTTAATCACTGTATAAAGTGGTCAGTAAAAATTAATTGGTGTATTCTCTGTGGCAACTACAAGGCAGTCGTTGCGCATCGTTCGCTTAGACTGCTATAAATATAAATACATATTCTTGAGACAAACTAAGGCCTTCATACGCATATGAGCGTGACTATTTACGATAAAAGCGACAAAGGTCGCGAAGAGATTGCAACTCGCAAATACCAACTGCCATCGCGGATGAGAACCTTGCTTGTGATGGTTGACGGCAAGCAAACGGTCGATGATCTGCTTAAAAAAGTTGCAGGCCTTGGATTAAATGCACAAAGCATTCAGGACTTAGCCGATCAGGGTTTTATTACGCCGCCTTTATTTGCAGAGCCTGCAGCAAGCTTGACTACGGTTGATTTAGATATCTCAGATAGCATGTCCGAGTCAGTTGATCGCGATTTACCTGCTACCGAACTGATGGATGATGCGACTCGTATTCAGGCCTTAAAGAATTTTTTTAATGAAACCATCAAAATAACCTTGGGCTTACGTGGTTTTACTTTGCAGCTAAAGGTGGAACGTTCTGCGACTTTAGAAGAGTTCCGCGAACTACGGAATCCCTATATTGAGGCAGTGTTGAAAGCAAAAGGTAAAGAAATGGCTCGCAGTCTGAGAGATCGCCTGGATCACCTGCTTTATGCCGGGGATCCAAAATTAGAGAAAATTGTTCCAGATGATGATTAATCAAGACTGAAAAAACAAAAAGCCAGGAATCTCCTGGCTTTTTGTTTGGGTCAAACTATTGAATAAACTAAGTTTACTCAATACCTTGGCTGCTCAAATATTCTTCATAAGTGCCACGGAAATCGATGATGTTATTTTCTTTGATTTCTAAAATACGGTTTGCCAGCGAGGATACAAACTCCCGGTCATGCGATACAAAAATCAGTGTGCCGGCATATTTTTCGAGCGCGATATTTAAAGATTCGATCGACTCCATATCCATATGATTAGTCGGCTCATCCATCAATAAGACGTTATGACGGCCAAGCATTAACTTGCCGTACATCATGCGGCCTTTTTCACCACCGGACAATACTTTGACTGATTTTTTAACGTCGTCGCCGCCAAACAGCAAACGCCCTAATATTGATCTCACTGCCTGATCATCATCGCCTTCTTGGGTCCAGCGACCTATCCAATCCGTCAGATTTTTATCCTCAGAAAATTCCTCTGTCGGATCTTGTGGCATGTAGCCGACATTGGCATTTTCCGCCCATTTCACCAAACCTCGATCTGCACTCAGTTTGCAAATTTCTTCGCCACCGATGCAACGCAATAAAGTCGTCTTACCGATACCATTAGCGCCAATAATCGCAATGCGTTCGCCTGCTTCTACCATCAAATCAAGCTTGCTAAACAAGGTTTTGTCATAGGACTTAGACAAGCCCTGAACTTCCACTGCCAACCGATGCAATTTCTTTTCGCCGTCAAACCGGACAAAAGGATTCTGGCGACTTGATGGCTTAACGTCTTCAATTTTAATCTTGTCGATCTGTTTTGCCCGCGAAGTTGCCTGGCGCGCTTTTGATTTGTTCGCTGAGAAACGGCGTACAAAATCTTGTAATTCTGCGACCTTCTCTTTCGCCTTCGCATTGTTCGACATCTGCTGGGCACGTGCTTGCGAGGACGCAAACATATACTCATCATAATTGCCTGGATATACCTTCAAAGTTCCATAATCCATATCTGCCATATGGGTACAAACTTGATTCAAGAAATGTCGATCATGCGAAATAATGATCATGGTCGAGTTACGGTCATTCAGCGTATCTTCTAACCAGCGAATAGTATTGATGTCCAAGTTATTCGTTGGCTCATCCAGCAGCAAAATATCAGGATTAGAAAACAATGCTTGTGCCAATAACACCCGCAGTTTCCAACCTGGCGCAATGCCACTCATCAAACCCTGATGTTGATCAGTCGGAATACCCGCACCCAACAACAACTCACCTGCTCTTGGTTCCGCTGTGTAACCATCATATTCGGCGAATTTTGCCTCCAGATCGGCGGCTTTCATGTAGTCGTCGTCAGTTGCTTCTGGATTAGCGTAAATCGCGTCGCGCTCGGCCATTGCCGCCCACATTTCTGTGTGCCCCATCATGACTACGTCTAATACGCGCATGTCTTCAAACGCAAATTGATCCTGGCGCAATTTGCCCAGACGTTCATTTTGATCCAACATGACGGTGCCGCTAGATTGCTCTAAATCACCACCCAAAATTTTCATGAAAGTGGATTTTCCACAGCCATTGGCACCAATCAAGCCATAACGATTGCCGTCACCAAACTTGACGGTAATGTTTTCAAACAGCGGCTTAGGGCCAAACTGCATCGTAATATTTGCGGTAGAAAGCATGTGTGTATTTTTACTCTTCTCTTAATAATCAATAACTTGTGCGATAGTTTTAAACCAAATTAATATGGATTAAAGACTAATTTTGATCTAAATTCATTCCAAATCAGCAAATCTGAACAACCGTATTTGCTCAAATAATGAGATTTTTTTCAGCTTAAATAAGATTTTACCCCAGCTCTGCTACTGCTTATGACGTTTATGCTGCATTGGCATATAACAATAGTGCAATAAAGTATTTTTTGGCACTATACTCAGTTTGCTCAAAAGTTGTTATGCGTGTTTTTTTTAAACAGAGAAGCGTATGGAACTCAATGCGACAAACCAATTAGACCAACTAGTCAAGCCAAACTGCTCTGGTTCAATAAGAAATATCAGGCGGCATTTCATCACAACTTTTTCCCGTTCATTTGCAGTAATTTTCTTAATTGCCGCCATCATCACCGCACTTATACCTACGCCCTCTTCCGCACAGAAGATATCTACGGTAGACCTGCTCTGGGATGGCCCTGTCGAAGGTCCGGTAAAACAGCCTGGGAAAAAGATTGTTTTTATTTCTCAGGACTTCAGAAATGGTGGCATTACCAGTGCCTACCGGGGCTTATATCTGGCGGCCATAGAACTTGGCTGGGAATTGAGTTTAGTCGACAGCAAAAATGATGTCGCCATTTTACGTGCCGAAATTAATGCCGCGATTCAGTCACATCAAGATGCCATCGTATTTGGTGGCATGCAAATTACGGATGAGCTTCAAGACTTGGTTGCAATTGCCAAACAGGCCAAAATCGTCTTGGCCGGATGGCATGCTGCCGAAAAACCCGGACAGACCAAAGACCTGTTAATTAATATCGCCACGCAGTCTGATGAAGTCGGTAAAAAAGCTGCTGAATATGTCATCCAAAATAGTGGCGCTGAGGTCGGCGTTATTATTTTTAATGACAGCCGCTTTGCCATCGCCAACGCAAAAAATCTGGCGATGGTCTTAAGCTTGATGACTTGTAACCGATGCAAAATCTTGTCGATCGAAGATATACCTATCCCCAATGCCAACAAAGAAGTACCGGTGGCGGTGCAACGGCTTGATCAGCTTTATGGGAAAAAATGGACGCATACACTGGCAATCAATGATGCGTATTTTGATGCGATGAATGTCGCACTAAACTTAATTAGCCGTAAAGACATCAAAAATATTTCGGCCGGTGATGGCTCTTATATCGCGCTTAGCCGCATCAAATCCGGCAGCTCCCAGCAAGTTGCAACGGTGGCAGAGCCATTTGGCATACAAGGCTGGCAATTGGCTGATGAACTTAACCGTGCTTTTGCTGGTCGGCCTTTGAGCGGTTATCAAAGTAAGCCAATATTGATTACCGCTCAGTTATTACAACAGCTTAAAGGTGCCGATATCGATTCTGGAATACCCTACAAAGAAGCCTATTCATTGATATGGAGAGGCAAGACGCCATCCAAATAAAGCTATCCTGCATCGGGTAGTTTTATATCACTTTAAAAAATCAGCACATAAGCTACAGCCATTGCAAAGCATAAAAACGGTACCGAATAGTAATGAAATGTCAGCCAGGCTTTGCGATTTTCTGCCATGCGCAAGGCGATCAGATTTGCCAAAGAGCCAACCACAAAACCAAAGCCGCCGATGTTTACGCCGTAGGCTAATACACGCCAGTCCTCAGAATACTCTGCCAAAGCGATCGCAGCCGGTACATTACTGATCACTTGTGATGCGGCGATACTGGTCCAATACAAATGCCGTGTGATATTTAAATCTAGTCTGGAGATTAAATGATGGACTACATCCAGACTGACGAACAAGCGTAAGTCGACAAACATCAAGATAAATACCAACAGCAAACCCCAATCAACCTGGGTCAATACCTTGGGGCGCAATAATAAAAAAATTAAAATCACCGCAGTAATTGCCCATACGGTCTGGTGCAAATCGGTGGCGATCAAAAATGGAATATACAGTGCGATCGAGGCAATAAATAGAGGGCGATCAAGCGCTTGCACCGTTGATTTATCTTGATTTTGTGTGACAGCTTGATTCGGAAAAATTACGATCGTCAGCGCAATCAGTGCCACCACCGACAGCAGCACCAAGGGCAGCATATGCAAGACAAACTGGCCGAAGGATACGCCGGACAATTGCCATAGAAATAAATTTTGTGGATTACCAATTGGCGTTAATGCAGAGCCAGCGTTGACAGCCAGTGCCTCGAAAATAATCAGCTTGGGCGCCGACATACCGTTTAAGCGACACACGCCTAGTGTGAGTGGCACGACAACGAACAATGCCACGTCGTTGGTTAATAGCGTTGATAACATCGCTGCCGCCATCACAAAACATAGTGCAGTCGCACGCTCCGTCGCCATCAAGGTGATCAGATACAAACCAAGGCGATGCAATGATCCGCTGATCTCCAGCCCTTTAGTCAAAATCAGCAAACCAGTTAAAGCAGCAATTGTTGGCCAATCAACCAGGCTGGGATAACTGCTGATTTTATCTGGCGCGATCAAGGTCAGCACGATCAAAGCCACAAGTAAAATCAGCAATAAGACGTCCTCAATCAGTGCGGATACGGTGCGTTTTAAATGATGCTTGATGCAATCTGTCAGGGTTGGTGTAAGCATGGACGATATTCTTGGTTCGTTCATTTGAGGTCTATTAATTAATATACTCCCCATTATATTTTAAAATAATGCCTCATTGTCCAATGATTATATGGACATCTACAATATACTCGTATGGTGTATCTATACAGGACGAACGTGGCAATAGATAAGGAATATGAGTTTTACGATAATCCACATGCCATTTATTTACTAATTTGCTGTTGAAGCGGCTAATGTAGGCTGCTTTAATTCTGCCTCTAAAGCCTGAACTCGCTGCAGCAATGTAAGTGCCAGGCTCAGCCCATTACGGTCAAGTTGAAAGTCGTCGCGCAGTCTGCGTGCCATTTTGACGGTCATCACATAGTGAAGATAAAAAAACCTCGGATTAGCGTTGCGATCTTGCGGAACAATAATCTCATGGTTAATTAAGTCCTCGATTTCTTCCAAGGACAAACCTGAGACTTCGATCAAATGATCGATTTGGCAAACATCAACATCATTCAGCCAGATGGATTGGTCTATTTCTCTGTTCATGAATGTGCCCCTGATACAAAATGCTGACGTGGATTAAAGTCAGATGCCGCCGCTAATTGCTCAAATAGTTCCTGCTCGCGCGGAGTGACCGTTTTTGGAATCTGAATTTGGACGACGGCATATAGCGCACCTATATCGCCATTAGCGGATGACAGACCACGCTTAGCCAGCCGTAATTTTTGTCCGCCGATGGTACCTGGCTTGATGGTCAGTTCTACTGCACCTGCCAGAGTTGGGAGCTGTATGGTTTTACCTAACACCGCCTCCCAAGGTGTCAGTGGCAGATCCATATACAAATCGCGACCACTCAGCCGATACAGGGGATGCGATTGAAACACCAAGGCAACAAATAAATCGCCAGTCCGTCCGCCATTTATACCTGGCCCACCCTTGGCGACTAGCCGCAAGCGTTGACCGTCCACGGCTGCTTTGGGAATCGTGACGCGAAAAGTGCGTGCCACTCTATGCGCCAAACCATTTTGGTCATACTCAGGCAACTCAGCACGGACATCAATTTCTGCGCCGCTAACAAGCTGCTCCAATGATACGGATGCAGTAATCTCATAATCTTGCCCGGCTTGCGGCACAGCTTGTCGCGGCTGATGAGTCCGTCGCCCACCGCCAAAATTAGCAAACAGATCGGATAAATCAACATCATTAAAATCGGCTTCACCCGCATTAAAATGCTGCTGCCAGTCCGGTGGTGGCGTAAATTTTTCACCCGATGGACGCTTACCCAAATCGTCGTAGGCTTGTCTCTTCTCAGCGTTTTTTAAAACAGCATAGGCTTCCCCTATCTCCTGGAATTTCTCTTTACCTTTTGGGTCTTTAGAAATATCGGGATGATATTGATGAGCAAGTTTGCGATACGCCCTCTTAATATCTGCTTCTGTCGCCGTGCGCTCCAATCCCATGATCTGATAATAATCTTTGAATTTCATTAGAAGCCTTGAGTGATCGCCAGGTGCTGGATAGCTTCTGATTTTAAATGGGATACCAACAAATATGCGTGCGGCATCGCACCGACTAGTCAAATTAGTTAGCGTATTTTTGATTTGAGATCTTTGCACGATAAAAAGCCAAGCAGAGTGTTTACCTCAAATGAGACAATAGCAACAGGATAAATTTAAAGAGTGGCAATCATGGCGTGG
>NZ_JBEONP010000067.1:0-17977 GCF_040544435.1 Undibacterium sp. GrIS 1.2 | reverse complement strand
GATTAAAATTTCCCTTGGCTCTCGCAGTCCACTAGAATATCGCGAGAGTCTCGGCTTAACGACATAAATCAGTCCAAGTTTTTATCCGCACCCCCGCCATGATCCTTCGTTTGAATCACCTCGCGCAGCGTTACCGACAACATTTTTTTAGGAACGCAATGACGTTAAGTCGATTGCGATAGTGGTTTTCGCGGCCTGATTGCTCTGTGTTATTCGAAAGCTGGCTAACTAACTTTGGTTGGAATGAATAGCGTGCCGATGTATTGCGTATAGGTCTTTATCGTCAAATTTAAAAATTAAAAAATCTATAGTTCCTCTTACACCGTAGGATCTTTTTTTGAAAAAAGAAGTTATACCTGAGTAGCCCAAGATTACTTTATCGAAGGGAAGCAGTCTCACCCGGCGAGAAGAATTCGACTTGTTTTGTATCAAGCCAGTGGATGTGCGTTTACAAAAAGTACAGTGTCGTGTGAACATCATAAATTTTGCGGAGCTTTAAAAAAAATATTAAAAAAGAACTAAAAGCTCTATACTCAGCGATTACGCTCCCCGGCGTTGTGGAGATGCTCGTGCCCGCAAAAAAAATTATCAAAGACACTTTAACTGAAACTAGTGAGGTGATGGCTCTATCTGAGATGCCCTCTAGTTTGACATCAACCGCACCAGATATAGCCTTTCCTATCGTTGGTATCGGAGCCTCTGCAGGCGGATTAGAGTCCTTCGAACAGTTCTTTTCTGGCTTTCCGGCAGATGCGGAACCTTCGATGGCATTTGTCCTGGTACAACATTTGGCTCCTGACCATAAAAGTCTGTTAACCGACCTAATACGGCGTTGCACGCATTTCGAAGTGTTCGAAGCGGAAGACGGCATGGAAGTTCGCCAAAACTGTGTCTATGTTATTCCACCAAATTTCGATATGGCGTTTCTAAACGGTGTATTGCATTTGCTAGAACCGTCGGCGCCACGCGGACAAAGACTACCGATTGATTTTTTCTTCCGCTCTCTGGCTAACGATCAGCGTAAAAACGCGATTGGAATTGTATTGTCCGGCACTGGAAGTGATGGCACTTTAGGTGCGCGAGCCATCAAAGGTGAGGGAGGAATGCTAATGTCACAAACACCCGAGTCCAGCGAATTTGATGGCATGCCGCGAAGTGTAATTGCGACCGGGTTGACTGATTATATTTTACCATCTGCGGAGATGGCGGCACAGCTTATCACCTATGTCAAACATGCCTATGGAAAGCTTCATCGGCATCCTGCGGTAGATTCACCCCATACAGAAAGCGCTTTAAAGAAGATTTTCATTCTTTTGCGCTCACAGACCAACCACGATTTTTCCAACTATAAACCAAGTACCATCAATCGCCGTATTAAGCGCCGCATGGCTGTTCATCAGATCAACGACATCGACAGTTATGTTAAGTATCTGCAAAAAACGCCGCCTGAGGCGGTGGCCTTGTTTCGTGATCTGCTCATAGGTGTAACTAATTTTTTCCGCGACCCTGACGTATTTGAAGTTCTAGAGCATGAAATCATTCCGCGACTATTTGCCGATAAACCCCCTGGTGCCGTTATAAGAGTTTGGTCAACGGGGTGCTCTACGGGTGAGGAAGCATATTCGATCGCCATTTTGCTTCAAGAACGAATAGAAAAACTGAAGCAAAATTATAGTGTGCAAGTTTTTGCAACCGATATCGACAGCCGCGCAATCGCTATCGCTCGTGCAGGTTTGTATCCGATTAGTATCGCTGCAGACATTAGCCCAGAAAGGCTGGCACACTATTTTTCGCTCGAGCCCGATGGTAACTACTTCCGCATTCATAAAAGTATCCGAGACATGCTAGTGTTTTCTGAACAGGATTTAATTAAAGACCCTCCCTTCTCCCGACTGGATTTAATAAGTTGCCGTAACCTGCTGATTTACCTAGGAATGCCTTTGCAAAAAAAATTGATTCCCTTATTCCATTATGCTTTAAAGAAAAATGGGATTCTCTTATTAGGCACTTCCGAGGGTATAGGTGATTTTATCGAATTGTTCAAAATATTAGATCGCAAAGCAAAGTTGTTTCAGCGCAAGGATGATCGCCTTGAGGGACATAATTGGAACTTGCTGCGAACTATTTCACCCACTGCGTATGCTAACCAAACTCAAATTGCAGGAATAAAGAAAATGGAATTTCCAGCAAAATTACAATTGCGAGAGCTGACGGAGCAGGCGCTCTTGCAGCAACTTGCGCCCGTATGCGCACTTGTCAACTGGCATGGTGACATACTCTATTTACATGGCCGCACCGGAAAATATCTGGAACCAACACCAGGTGAAGTTGGTACCAATAATATTTTGAAAATGGCACGTGATGGCTTACGGAGTGATTTAACGTTATCACTGCAAAAAGCCACTGTCACTAAAGAAACGGCGCGCTGTTCTGGCTTACTGGTAAAAACTAACGGCCACTATACGTTGGTTAATTTAATCGTTTGCCCGGTATCGACTGGCTCAGCGACGACAGCAGAGGCATATTTATACTTGGTTATTCTTGAAGATGTGACAGCCGATTCCTCAGAGCGTTCCTTGCCAGTCGATGATTCCCCCATAGATGAAAAAATCAATTTGGATGTGGATACAGAGTCACGCATCACTTTGCTCAAACAAGAATTGCGAGCGAAGGACGAATATTTGCAGAGTACTCGCGAAGAACTAGAGAGTTCCAATGAAGAGCTAAAGTCTTCAAATGAAGAGATGCAATCTGTGAATGAAGAACTTCAAAGTACGAATGAGGAATTGGAAACCTCAAAGGAAGAGTTACAATCTGTGAATGAAGAATTGGCTACGGTCAATCATGAGTTACAGACCAAAATTCTGAGTTTGTCTCGTGCAAATAATGATATGAACAATCTTATGGCTGGTACTGGTATTGGTACGGTGTTTGTAGATTTTAAATTACACATCTTGCGATTTACTCCAGCAGCCAGCACCATCATTAACTTGATACCTTCGGATATAGGGCGCCCGGTCGCGCATATTGTCTCGAATTTGGTGGGCTATGACGGCTTGGTATCGGATACGCAAACTGTACTTGATACGCTAGCTGTTAAAGAGATTACCGTACAAACTACCATGGGGCGCTGGTACAACATGCGGATACAACCTTACCGCACACTTGATAATGTGATCGAAGGAGCTGTAGTCTCTTTTGTCGATATTACGGAAATCGTGCAAACACGCGATGCGCTTCACAAAGCCACTGAGTTGCTCCGTCTAGCGGTGGTAGTACGTGATGCCTACGATGCAATTACCATGCAAGACTTGAATGGCCGCATACTAGCCTGGAATCAGGGTGCAGTGAGGATGTACGGATGGACCGAGGCAGAGGCGCTATTGATGAATACAGCCGAACGTATTCCAGAGAACTTGCGTGCCGAAGCGCTTACTAAGGTGCAAGAACTCAGTCAAGCGGAGATTTTGGAGCCGTATCTTACTCAAAGACGCACTAAACTAGATGAGATAGTTGAAGTCTCTATTACGTCCACGGCTTTAATTAAAGAAAATGGTGAAATATATGCTATTGCGACTACCGAACGAATTGTCGGGAAGATGCTCCCATGAGCTCACATGAAAAGGATAGTCAATGTTCCGACAGGCCGGCAGAAATGCCTTCAGACGAGGGAGAAAATGACCATAGCATTCTTTCACAAAGGGAACGAGCCGAAGCCCACATTAGGCTAAATCCGGTATCTCGGCTCGAAGAAATTAATAACGGGCAGCATTTGCTGCATGAACTCCGAGTGCATCAAGTTGAGCTTGAAATGCAGAACGAGGAACTACGTGAGGCACAATTGGCACTGGCTCTGGCTAGAGATCGTTATTTTGATTTATATGATCTTGCACCCGTCGGATATTGCACAATAAGTGAACTTGGATTGATCAAGGAAACCAATCTGACTGCTGCCAGCCTATTTAGTATGACGCGTGGGAAACTAATCAATCAACCGATATCACGACTAATATTGAAAGATGATCAGGATATTTATTACTTACATCATAAACAGCTGATTGTAAGTGGAGAGTCTCAATCTTTTGATTTAAGAATGGTCAATGAAAATGGCGGGCCATTTTGGGGGCATATCACTACCACGCTCGGTCGAGATATTGAAGGCGGGAGTGAATTGCGTGCGGTGCTTTCCGACGTCACAGAACGTAAACAGGCAGAAATTAGAAATGCTCAGTTACAGCAAGATCTCGAAGAGAGAAATCGGGAGCTCGATCGCATCCGGATAGTCGCAGATAAAGCCAATCGGGCAAAATCTGATTTTTTGTCTAGTATGAGTCATGAGCTAAGGACACCCCTGCATGCCATCCTTGGCTTCAGTCAACTATTGGCCTCAGGTTTGCCACCTCCAACGTCAGAACAATCGCAAAGCATTGATCAAGTCTCAAAAGCAGGGTGGCACTTGCTTGAATTAGTCAATGAAATCCTCGATCTTGCAGTAATCGACTCCGGGAAGATAACTTTGTCCATTGAGCTAGTATCTGTAACGGAACTCATTACTGAATGCGAGGCAATGGTGCTGCCGCTAGCGCAACAACGCGGAATCAAGATAGTCGTACCTGTTGAAAATAGCCGAGATTTTATATTGGCAGATCCCGTGCGCATCAAACAAATTCTCATCAATTTGCTCTCGAATGCGATTAAATATAATCTGCCGGGCGGAGAGGTTGCAATAATTTGTTCTACAAGCACTTCTGGACGCCTTCGTATTAATGTAAATGATACTGGGGGAGGATTAACGCCCGCGAAACTCAACCAACTCTTTCAGCCGTTTAATCGACTTGGTCAAGAGGCAGGCAATGAAGGGGGAACAGGTATCGGACTGATAGTCTGTAAACGACTGATTGAATTGATGGGAGGAACGATCGGGGTCGAAAGCGTACTTGGTAAGGGCAGTTCCTTCTGGGTGGAATTAGACACCTCGTTGCAGTCGTATAGTACGGCGGAAAATATGTTGCCAATGCCCAATTCAGAAAAACTTAAAGCAAATTCTGTCACATCGGATGAATGCGTGATCCCAAGCAAGTTGTACACTTTGCTGTACGTGGAAGACAATTTGGCGAACCTTAAACTCATCGAAGCGATTGTCGCGCGACGCCCAGCTATTATTCTAGTGAGCGCCCCAAACGGACTAAAAGGAATCGAAATAGCGACTCAAATAGTCCCCGATATTATTCTGATAGATATCGACTTACCTGACATGAACGGAAAGGAAGTACTCCATATCTTGAGAAAAAATCCAGCTACTTCTCATATTCCTATTATCGCGCTTAGCGCCAACGCAATGCGCAATGACATTGAAACTGGTTTAAAAGCAGGATTCCTTCAGTATCTCACCAAGCCAATTAAGATAAAGGAATTTATGGAAACGATTGATGTTTATCTTGAAGTGCAGCCTGAGCTATAGTTATTATTTGAACTGCTATGTCTTCGGGGGACAAGACAAAATTGATACAGCCACTGCTAATCGCTGCGTCAGGCATATCGGGTTGCGCAGCGGTATCTAATTTCTGGGCGATAGTAATACCACCTACTTGCTGAATGCCACATAGTGCTGCAGCGCCATCGCCATCAAAGCCAGAAACGATTACTGCGATGAGTTTTCCATTCCAATATTGTGTGAGCGAACGCAAAAAAACTGTGATGACGTCTGGCCACCCTCGAGGTTTCGAAATTACCTCTAGGTGAAACTGTTCGTTTTTTACGTGAAGATCTTTATTTTCCGGTATTACATAAACATGATTTTTTTCTATAAGTAAGCCTTCACTAATTAGATTAACTGGCATTTTGGTGAAGTTGGGAAGAATTTCGTGAAGCTGAGTTGGCATGCTTCGCATGTGATTCACGATCACGATAGCAACACCCATGTCAGGCGGAAGGTTTTTTAGTAGTCGGATATAGGCATCCAGACCTCCTGCAGAACCGCCTATACAGACAATGGGAAAGTTGCTTATCAAAGTATTCCTTCTTATATTGGTTGAAAAATATTTTTAGTTAGTCAAGAGAAAAATCTTTAGCTCGCGAAAGACAGTTTCATAAAATCTTTTTAAAAATTGTTATATCGTCCAAATATACCTACCCAAATTCACAAAATTCTTCCCATTCAAGGCTCTGTCTAAATTACTTGAGTGTCCATATTGCTGCGAAAAAATTCGTCAGTATTCCTGATCCCGGTTTTAGCAAAATACATGGTAGTGTCTGGATTTTTATTCAGCGTATCTGCATCTTGCCCATCATTAGGATAGAGGCTTATCCCAATGCTAGCTTTCACACATAAATATTTTTCTGCATGCAATACAGGTTGAAGAAAGGCTACTCGTCACGGTGAATAAAGCGATATTACCTTTGCTAAAAGCGGGATAAATTGACCTAGACCTGATATTGACTTTAGACCCGTATTTTGACCTTCTATAAGAGGGCGGCAATTTCTGATCGGCGAAAATACAATGTAGTTAATGGATAACCGAACAATCACTTTTTTTGCCAAAGGCTAGTAATTTCTGTAATGCACATAGTTTTCGACATGGCTTGGCAGAAGTCATACTATTTTTTATTTTGTTAAAACATGCCAGAATCATTTATTGATACGCCAAATAACATTACCTACATCATCAGCCACAAGTAACGCCCCTTTTTTATCAACCGCTACCCCCACAGGTCGCCCATACGCTTCATGATTTCTACTTAGAAAGCCAGTCAGGAAGTCCTCAACCGCACCAGTGGGTTGACCATTTACAAACGGAACAAAGATCACTTTGTAGCCACTATGTAACTTCCTATTCCAAGATCCATGTTGTCCAATAAATGCTCCGTTTTTATAATGAGGAGAAAATAAGTTGGCATCATAAAAAGTGAGACCTAAAGATGCCGTATGCGCACCTAATGCAAAATCCGGCTTGATTGCACTCTCCACTAAGTCAGGTCGTTGCGGAGTCACCCGTGTATCGATGTTCTGTCCAAAATAACAGTATGGCCAGCCATAAAAAGCACCGTCTTTTACAGAGGTCATGTAGTCAGGTACCAGGTCGTCTCCCAATTCATCCCGCTCGTTAACAGCAGTCCACAAACTGCCGTTTTCTGGCTGCCAGGCCATCCCCACTGGATTACGTAATCCAGAGGCGAACACTCGAACTGCCCCTGTTTTGATCGTGATTTCCAAAATATCAGCGCGATTGGTTTCTGCTTCTATGCCGTTTTCACCCACATTACTATTCGATCCAACACTCACGTATAAACGAGTACCATCTCGGCTAGCAATAATATTTTTCGTCCAATGATGGTTAATTGTTCCAGCAGGAAGATCAGCGATTTTCACCGGCTTTGAGGTAATTTTTGTATCGCCTTCTTTATACGGAAAACGTAACACAGCATCAGTGTCGGCGATATACAAATCCTCGCCCACTAATGCCATACCGAAGGGTGAATTTAAACCTTCTAAGAATGCTGTTTTTATTTCTGCGACACCTTCCTTATTAATACCTCTTAATAATGTAATTCGATTTGCACTGGCCACTCCAGCGCCGGCTTTTTTCATGACTTTTTTCATCACAAAGCCTTTGATACCTTTGCTATCGTCAGGCTTGGGAGGTGCATTGGTTTCTGCAACTAGAACATCACCATTAGGAAGAACATAAAGCCACCGTGGGTGATCAAGATTGACGCTGAAAGCAGTAACTGAAAAGCCTGGAGGCGCGACAGGTTTCATGCCTAATGGCCACCCGATTGCGGGTGCGATATTAACCGTGGGTATTAGTTGCTTTTGGGGTTTCGGTAAAGTCGGGTTACTTCCCATTCGTGCCATATCGTTGACTGTTTGCGACAACACGCTTTCACCCCCAAAAAAACTAATTAGTAGAAAAAATGGAGTCACTATTTTTGTATGGCGCATGATTTTTTCCCAATATAGAGATATTTATCGAGCATAAAAGAATTAAACAATTCGATTTGTGCAGTACCACACATTGATGCCTATATTTTTTCATACACTCTGACTACTAAATATGAAAATTCAAAAATTCGATGCGTAATTGGATAAAAGTATTTTTAAATTTCAACTCTATCTGTTCGATAGAGCACAGACCGACTTAGTTCTTACGCGTACCTTTTTTTGCTCTTGCTAACTTTTTAATGAGTCCTACCACTTTTTGTTCCCAAATTAATGGAAAAACTTTAAAGGTAGAACCGTAAATTCAAATTTCTTAGGACACATCCAACAATATTAACCTACAGCTAAATTACGGAATTGATCCAAATGGAAACGAATATATCTGCGATGCACCAAATGATTAAAAATAGGGCAGATTCCATTGCTGAGCAAGGTTCAGCCGGTACTGTAATTTTATGGGAGCAAATCGCATTTAATATTATTGAAGTCATAGGCGAAACGGGTTTTGACTCTCTTTACGCAAGAAGTATTTATCTGGCTAGGATTGAATCACTATTGATTCCCTGTGATGTTCCTTTAACGGAAGATCACAAAAATAATCGATTCTACGATCTTGAGAAAAGCTTTCAGGGCAGAACCAATGCCCAAATAAACGAAACAAATATCGTGCTTTTGACGACGCTGGCTGACGTTTTATCTTCATTAATAGGTGAACATTTAACAGTTCTGATACTACGAGTTTAGTACGTAAATAGTAATTTGCGCGACATTAACCTAGGGCTAAAAAATGAATGAAAAAGTAAATATTCGCCAATTAAAAACTGGCGTACCAGGGCTCGACAATTTGCTGGGCGGAGGTATCCCTGAGTTTTCATTCAATCTCATTGCGGGTGCTCCAGGCAGTGGGAAAACCACTCTTGCACACCAAATTATGTTTTCACTAGCTAGTCCTGATAATCGTGCGTTGTTCTTTACGACATCGGGAGAACCAGCAATAAAAATGCTTCGATACCAACAGCAATTTCCTTTTTTTGATCTAGAGAAAGTGAGAGAGTCAATTCACTTTATTAATTTATCGGTCGAACTGATGGAGGAAAGTTTTAACAGCGTGCTGAAGCGCATCGAAAAAGAAGTAAAAAATTATTCTCCGGGTCTGATATTTGTTGATTCCTTTAGGTCAGTCATCGACTCCGACAATGAAAATATCAGCCATACATCCTCTTTACAGCAGTTTGTACAGAAGCTGGGAATACAAATGTCTAGTTGGCAAGCAACTACCTTTTTGATAGGGGAATATGTGGGTACCCGGATCTGAGCCCAGTCCAGTTTTTACTATTGCAGACGGAATAATTTGGTTATCCCAAAATTTGCACCGGAACTCCGTCGTACGCAAAATCCAAGTAATTAAGTTGCGTGGTCATGCTCACGCTCCCGGCTTACATACATTTCGCATAAGTAATCTAGGAATCCAAATTTATCCACGAGCCATCATTAATCCTGGCGAGACAGTGAGTTTGTCGACAACTTCCTCTGTGACAGATAAGCGAATTTCTGTAGGAGTCAAAGGTTTGGACGTGATGCTGGGTGGTGGACTACCCATGGGCTATTCACTTTTAGTAGTCGGACCCTCGGGCTCGGGGAAAACAATATTAGCTACGGAATTTTTGGCTGAGGGTGTGCGAAATGGCGAGAAAGGGGTCATTGCCGCATTCGAGAAAAGTCCAAGCCAACTATTAAGTGGTCAGTTAAATTCTTTAGTAAGAGACATGAAAGTAGGTGTTATCGACACAAGGTCGCTCGATCTGTCTATTGATCAGACACTCCACGACTTGATAGATATGATTAAAAAATTGCAAGCCAAGCGTGTTGTGATCGATTCTTTGTCCGGGTTTGAATTAGCCTTGGCACCGGAATTTCAAGAAGACTTTAGAGGATCACTTTATAGAATGATTGCAGAACTGACTGGTATGGGTGTAACCATTTTGATGACCTCCGAATTAGAAGATCGATATGCCGATTTACGTTTTAGTCCCTTTGGCAGCGCATTTTTAGCAGATGCTATCGTCATGCAAAGATATATTGTTATGAAAGACTAGAGTTTGTAAGTTTGTTAAAAGCTGCTGTTTTAACAAAAACCAGTAAAAAATTTAAGTAATTTGATACTTTAATTTTGGAAAATATCATGACTAAAAAAAATGGCAACGAATACGGGAAAGACTTAACCATCAAGAAACTTATTCCACAATTACCTCATGAACGTGATGAGAGTGTCGAACAGCATCCAAGCAAGCCAAATAAAAAAATGAAGCAGGCTTTTGTCGATTTAAATAATGGATTAGTTGATACAGATTTGCACGGAGAACGGGGAGTGGAGGAGGTAGTCAAATTTGACGTGAAGCACAAATTAAAATTAGCAAAAAAATTACCTAGTTTCAAACTGCATCGTTAACAGGCAACCAATTTAACCAGCGTACTTAAAACAAAAAATATAGTGCAAAGTTAAACCAGATTACGTCACCTCAAAAGATAAGATAAGACGTAATTTTCATTTGCGATCTAAAATAATTTGTACTTTGGCAGAGGCGACGACATGCTCCGTCTCAAGTCCAAATTGTCTTAACAACACTTTCATCGGGGCAGAGATACCAAAGGTATGCAAGCCTAAAATACTACCGTCCAAACCGACGTAGCGCTCCCATCCAAATGTTGAGGCCGCCTCTACAACGAGTCTTGCTTTGATTGACGGAGGCAGTATTTTATCTTTGTAGGATTGCGGTTGGCTTTCAAATAGTTCCCATGATGGCATGCTGATGACGCGAGCATGTATGCCCTCACTCTTTAACTGTTCGTATGCTTTAATACAAAGTCCTACCTCGCTGCCTGTTGCGATCAGCAGTACATCCACTTGACCACCTGGAGCGTCCGCCAAAATATAGGCGCCTTGAGCAAGACCATTCGCGCTGGCATAGATAGAACGATCCAAGGTAGGTACCGTTTGCCGTGTCAATACCAAACAAACAGGTGTTTGTTTTAGCTGCATTATTACTCGCCAGGCTTCCACCACCTCATTCGCATCTGCTGGCCGCAACACCACCATGCCTGGCATGGCGCGAAGCGAGGCGAGTTGCTCTATCGGTTGATGAGTGGGGCCATCCTCTCCCATACCAATCGAATCATGCGTCCAGATATAAATTAAAGGTAGCTCCATCATCGCGCTGAGTCGAAGTGCGGCGCGACAATAGTCAGTAAAGATGAGAAAACTAGAGGTAAACGGACGCAAGCCGTATAAACTCATCCCATTCCCAATGGCACACATTGCATGCTCACGCACACCAAAATGAAAATTACGTCCTGCATAATTGCCTTCCTGTGCTTGACCAATCGCTTGAAAATTACTCGGTGCCAGTAAGTTGAGTTGAGTTTTAGTCGACGGCGACAGATCAGCAGCCCCACCCAATAGCCAAGGTATTTTGCGTGCCAGCCCATTCAATAGAACACTTGATGAATCACGCGTAGCAAGACCCTTTTCATCAGCATCAAAAATGGGTAAGGCCGTCTCCCAGCCTTCAGGCAGATTACGCTCTTGCATGAGATCAATTTCTGAGGCTAACGCAGGATATTCCTGGCGATAGGCCAACATCAACGTGTTCCAAGCCGCATGAGCTAATACACCACGCGATGCGAATCGCTTTTTAAAATGATCAATCACCCCTTCAGGTACATCAAATTGTAAATCAGGTTTAAATCCATAGAATAGTTTTGTCAGACGGACTTCATCTTCACCTAAAGGCTCTCCATGGGCTTCGCGCGTATCCTGCTTATGCGGTGCGCCGTAGCCAATGTGGCTTTCGACAATGATGAGAGTAGGTCTGTCCTCATTTTCGTCATGCGTTTGTTGCTGATGCTCTTCTCGTTTATCTGAATCTGCAAAGATCTGATAAGCCTTTGTTAAGGCAGTCAAATTATTAGCATTCTTGACTTTGAGTACCTGCCAACCATAAGCGACGAAGCGAGCCGCAACATTTTCCGTAAAAGTGATTGAGGTCGCTCCTTCAATACTGATGTTGTTGTCATCATAAATCCAGCACAGATTAGATAATTTCAGATGCCCCGCCAGCGATGCCGCCTCGCTGCTGACGCCTTCCATCATGTCGCCATCACCACATAAAGCATATATATGATGGTTGAATAGATCAAAGCCAGGGCGATTGTAGGTCGCAGCTAACCAGCGCTCTGAGATCGCCATGCCGACACTGCTTGCCAACCCTTGCCCTAGCGGCCCTGTAGTAGTTTCAACTCCAGAAGTCCAGCCGTATTCAGGGTGTCCGGTGCAGCGACTTCCTGCTTGTCGAAAACTCTTTAAATCCTCCAGAGTGACTGCCAGCCGATCGCCGGGTGGATAACTTGACGACTGAGCTTTTATCCCTGTCAGATGAAGTAAGCTGTATAGCAAAGCACAGGCGTGACCAGCGGATAAGACAAAACGATCACGATTAATCCATTGCGAGTCTTCAGGATCATACCGTAAAAAATATTGCCACAAACAATACGCAGTTGGCGCTGCGCCCATTGGGGTGCCAGGGTGACCTGACTGGGCTTTTTGTACTGCATCAATTGATAAAGTACGTAAGGTATTAATACATCGCTCATCGATTTCCAGCTCAGAAAATTGCTCAGACTCGTTCAATTTAAACTCCAGGTAAGAAATCCTAAAGAGCTATCGGACGCAGCTTGGAAAATGAGATCGCTCACAAAAGTACGCTTAGTAGGCTTATTCACCGGAGTTGCTACTTTCCCACTGTTCCGAAATTTCAACATTCGCAAGCTTTCGTCCCTTTTCGTTAATTATTGAAAGCAAAGCCTCCCAAGACTTGACGAATGACGCAACTCCTTCAACTTGCAGTCGCTCCGCCAGAGCTTCGTCATCGACGCCCTCCCGTCTGAATTCTTCTAATACTGCAGAGGCAAGTCCGCCGTCGATAGGTAATACGCTTTCCGGATTACCATGATCTGCGAAGGCAAGTAAGGTTTTTTCAGGAACGGTAACGATACTTCCCGGAGCCACTAAAGCATCGACATACAAGGTATCTGGTGCCGTAAGATCTTTAGTCCCTGTGCTTGCCCACAATAGCCGTTGTGGGCAAGCACCTGATTGCAGGATTTTCTGCCAGCGCACAGATGTCATGAGTATTTGATAGTTTTTATAAATCAGCATCGCCATCACAATGCCCAACTGATTATGGTATTGAGGTGAGATTTCCTGCTTTACCCCAGTGTCCCAGCGGCTGACAAAAACGGACGCTACCGAAAACACTTTCGTGTCAAGACCGGCTGAGATTCGTCTTTCAATACCGCAAAGATAAGCTTCTGCTGCTGCAAGATATTGCTTTACAGAGAATAGTAATGTCACGTTCACTGCTATGCCAGCAAAAATCGATTCTTCGATCGCCTTCAGCCCTGCGGGGGTGCCCGGAATTTTGATGAATAAATTAGGGCAATTTGCTGCTTTATACAAACGCCTAGCTTCTTCAATTGTTCCCTCTGTATCGTTTGCTAACAATGGAGACACCTCCAATGATACCCAGCCATCCACGCTGTCAGTGATCTTAAATATCGGAAGAAGTAATGTTGCTGCGTGTCTTAGATCACTCATCGCCAATTCAAAAAAAATGGCTTCAGTAGACTTTCCCTCTTCCAACTTTTGATGAATATCTGCATCATAAGCAGCGGTATGCCTGATCGCCTGATCAAAAATAGTTGGATTCGAAGTCAATCCCGTGATCGATAACTCTGCCAAGTAGTGCGCTAGGATCCCACTACTCAAAAGATCACGTGTGATATTGTCGAGCCAGAGACTTTGTCCAAGTTGATGCAGTTGTGTTGTAGGTTTCATGGTAGCCAATATGAAAAAAGTTGCTGAAGATTGCCAGGAAGGGTGGGATATTTTCGGACTATGGCGCACTCCAAAAATCTCGGCGTATTAAGTTCCCAATACGTTCAATTACTATCTCAGGGTTTGAGAAATTAACTAAATACTTTGGTCCAATATCGGCATTAAAAGCAGAAACGAGTGAATCTATCGTTTATTCATTATTACTAAGGTATCTACTCCCACATTTTCGATGACGGAACTATAAGCCACGGGGTGGGACTCCAAACGATACAAACAGATACTCGCGACTTAGCAATAAGGCCACTCTTAACAATAATTATTCACGGATAGTGGTTTGATCAACCACATTTTTTACGCCTTGTGTTCCCCAAACTGAATTGACAGCCAGATCACGTTCCAACCAACTATGTACGGTTCCAGACAAAGTGACTTCGTTACCATTAACGGTAACGAAGACTTTTTTTACATCTGTATGAGCACGACGCTCTAATGCCGCTTCAATATCTGATTTGATCGCACTCAATGAGACGTTCGGTTGAATCATAATTTGATCGCTCAATCCGGTAACTCCCATTAGATTACGCACTGCGCCAATCACCGCTTTCCTCTGATACTCCCAATCAACTTCGCCAGTTAAGGTGATAAAGCCATTCTCAACAACGACGCTAACCGCGTCGTTTGGTACATACGTCAACCATTCAAGTGTATATTTTGCAGTACGTGCAATATCGCTATCTGTCCTTTGGTTAGTCCCTGGAAGTCTGACATCGATTTCGACCGCCAATGCCTTAACACCGTAAACGCGCTGCGCTGCTCGCTCTGCATCCCATTTTTCAGTAATGGTCCTGACTTGGCCAGCGAGTGTGACTACTCCATCAGAAACTTCAACTACGATATGAGAAGCATCGACAGACGGTTCCCATTTCAACTCAGCAAGAACGTCCTTTTGAATTTGTGTATCGGTATTCATTTTTGACTTTCATTCAGGTAAAAGAACGATCAGCTTGAGCTGTTATAAAACTCTAATCTGTACGGTGTACTGCTTAGGACAAATGAATGTTGGCGTGGTAACCGAGTCTTTCAATAACCTCTACTACTTGTGATGCGGTTACGCAGGCAGGGTCAGTAGACAAAATCGCTTTTCCGTCACGTAAAGAAAGTGCGGTATTACTTACGCCATCGATCCCTTCAAGCGCGCGATATATTTGCCCTAGGCGAATACCACGGGTCATCCCTTTAGTATCAAAAATAATGATTTCCATTAACATTCTCCATTGTAAAAAATCAGAATCAGTCTAAAAAATCGTAAATGTCCTGCCTGGAGATTTCATTTTGGTTTGTTTTTTTATCATCAGGTGGAAACAAGGTAGGCGCGAAAACAATGCTTGTCTGTGCGCTACCTAACCCAGGTGACGTAATTAAAAAAAGGGGGAAATTAGCAGAATTGAATCAGAGCGAATGGGCAATTGCATCTGATGCGAATGGCACATTTGCTCATCCTAATTTGAACTTAAGGGTATGGACGATATTGCTAGTTAGTTTTTTCTGGCAAAGAATCAAGCAACCCAAAACGTAGCTGCAAAGACTCTTTAAAGGCAGTAGCAGTTTGTGGTTTGACAAAAAAGGTGACGACTTCGGGATGCATTACAAGAATCAGGCGCTCAATATCGACGACCAGAGTTTCAATCTGTGATGTTTTGAGATTATCTGCAAATTCGATACTCATCGCAGCGAGTATTTGATCCGGCGCAAGTTGTACCGTCAATACGCCGTTAGTTGTTACTGACGGCGAGAGTTGATTAGCGATGCTCAGCAATGAAGCACTTAGTTGGTGGTCTGCACGTTCTCCGATCAACAAACTTTTACTTTCCCGTGCCAGCAAGCCTGCGGTGCCTGCGAGTATTGTTCCTATCAAAATAGAAGCGATCCCATCAGACGCCAGTAGACCTAAACTAGTTGCCAGATAAGTGGAAATTACAGCAGTCACAATCCCGATCAATGCCACGCTGTCTTCAAATAGAACAATAAAAGAGGCGGGATCCTTGCTTCGACGAAATGCGTCGTAATATCCGAGTGTACCCTTGGACGCTTTAAACTGGTTCAGTGAGATCAACCAAGACGCACCATCAAACATAAAGGCTAGTCCTAAGACTACATAACTCACGATGGGGTCGGTGATTGACTGAGGCTTCATCAAATGCAAAACACCTTCATAAATTGAGACGCCCGCACCAAGAGCAAATACCAGCAAAGCGACAATAAAACTCCAAAAATAGAGCTCGCGCCCGTAGCCGATTGGGTGCTCTATATCGGCCTGTTGTTCAGCGCGGCGCATGCCATACAGCAGCAATAATTCATTGCCGGTATCCACAAACGAATGAATAGCCTCACTCCACATAGCGGCACTATCGGTTCAAGTAGCAGCGCCAGTTTTGATAATAGTAATTAAAATATTTCCGATCAATGCGGCGTAGATGACCTGCTTTGAAGATACATTCGTTACCATATCAGCTCATGTTCATAATGATTGTGATTTGATGGCTCTCATTGGTAATTTACAGGTCACAATTTGCAATGACAGTTTTACGTTAAATTATTGAACGCTTCCCAATACGTTGCCCACAGCATAGGTTAGAGTCATTGTTAAAGCGCTCCAACCCATCACTCGTACAGATCCTTTCACAACGTTGGCACCGCCAGTATAAGCGGCAAGTCCACCAAGAACCGCCAGAAAACAGATTGAGATCCCGGCAACAGACCAGCTCTTCCGGTTGCCATTGACATTGCACCCGCGACCAGACTCGCCACGCCAGCAACCAAAATACTAGTGTGGCTCGCATTGGAAGCAGCAACACCTAAAATCAAACTGGAGGTGGAGACGATGCCTTCGTTCGCACCGAGGACAGCAGCTGTCAGCCAACTTATATGTTCAAGTTTATGTTGTTCAGGATATTTTTTTCATGATCTTTCGCTACTAAAAATGTCTTATATAGCAATGAAAACAGTATGCAAAAAATATTTTGTTCGGTCATCTTCTTGTCGCCACTTCCTTGGCGAAAGTTAATATTAAATGCAATATTCTCGTACTTTTTATTGGTCTCTTTATACGACTATGTATCAATAAAAAATATATTTAACAGCTATTTATTTAGTTGGTGTCGGCCTCTTCAGCACGCTATTTAATCGGTTTAATATTTTTTCGGTTAAGCGAACTACCGCACAGACGACCTTGGAATATCAAGTTCAATATGGTCTAAGGAAAGATCCAATAGGAGAACCGAGTGCTTTTCGTACCGATTGGGCGGGACGATCTGCCAAAGAAAGCAAGCTACAAATCGAGGATTACGCCCCCACAACAGGTACTTGGCGTAGCTCGGTACCCAAAGTTTAGGTAATTCAAGTAACTAACTCCGTAAAAAGTAGGTAACTTGGACTAAGACGCATGTTGCCTCGAATTACTAAAACCAACTGCAATTGGAGAATTTGATGAAGAACAAACAGACAATAATTATCGCCTCTGCGATAGCCTCATTGACAATATTAACCGTGGTTGGAAAATATCTATCCCGTCAAAAGCAAGTTGAAAAAAAATTAGAGAAAGACGAAATTTCTAAGTGGGACGGCGAGGGAGGCAATTTGCCGACATTAGGTTTCATCAAAACCTAAATAGAGAAAAACTCACTTGAAGATTTTAATTCCTACGGATATTTAATAGATACAAAGACACTTAGTAAATCTGTTAATAATTTTATTTTTCGTACTCATCGATATATTAGGAACCAAAATGACAAGTAATCAAAAATTAGATTTACCAAATATTCATGATGCTGAAAATGCAAGCGCATCGTTAGATTCCGACAAATATGACATGATTGAATTGAGTGACGGTTTAATACCTGATACAAAAAATATTCATGAAAAATCACAGAATTTAGAAGACCAGAAAGCTGATTCAGTTGATCGACTTACATGCGCCTTAGAGGTAAGTATTAAAACATTTGGAGATGTTTCAGAAAAACTATATCTGTCTCAAAAACAAATTTATAAAGTATTGAGGTTCTTGCAAAACGAAACACCGGAGAGTAATTTTATTGCGAGAAGCGCAAAATAGATGAGAAAGGAGCGGCCATTTCTGGCAAGATGAA
>NZ_JBEONP010000066.1:0-18217 GCF_040544435.1 Undibacterium sp. GrIS 1.2 | reverse complement strand
TACCTGTAAAAATAATCGTATTGATGAATTGCTTCCGCTGCGGGCAAAATCGGTTATTTGCTGATCGTCTAGGTGGGTCTGTCGGACGCATACGGAGATGGGCTTTACATCAGCCTTTAATACTGAAATGAATGCCGTCATGCTGGCAAAACGCGAGGCCGATCGCGGGTGGCCGAGCTTTGCACGTCTAGACCGTCGACTACGCCAACTCAACATTGACGTGATGGAATCGCAAGGTTTGATGAGTCTTTTAAGCACCCACAGCAAAATGAATGCCCAAGGGCATTTTCTGCAACGCTTGCATGATGAGGGCCGGCAATTTGCTGAAGGCTGGCTAGAAAGACATTTTTGTCATGTTGGGGTCCGTTCCAACTTCGTATCGCCGACTAATTTGGGTAATTTACTGTTGTAAATTTTTTCCACGATTTGCACATATTGCTGTTATTGCAAATGACGTTCGATGCCAGATATTCCCTAACAAATCCGATACTTTTGCGCAGGCTGGGCTTAATGCTTTGAAGTTCTCTCAATAAGCAGTCGGCTACTGCAGCATCATTGAACCAGCCAAGTTCGTTCTGTAAATTTGTCAACGCTTCGATATAGGGTTGTACTTTTTTTTCTGAAAACAGTGACTTAAAATATTCAGTGGCATAACGCATCTTCTTTGCAGCGATGCGCACATGATGACGCTCATTTGTGCTCATCGCGTCAAATTTTCGACCATGCTTAAGCAAGCGCTGTCCACCACGTGCCAACAGTTTTCGAGCGAAATCCATTACATCCATTTCTATCGGACTCGGATTGCACTGATGGGGCACTTCGGCCCATTCTGGTCTCAGCAACCATCGGGTTATACACAAAATGAATCGCGTATATCGAGCAGAATTCACTGCTGTCGATGCTGTTTTGTGTTCTTTTTTTGCTCTCGCCAATACGGCTAGGTTCAGTTCACTCAGTTGGGTGTCGTCTGACACGGATTGCATAATCATGGGTAAGGTCGAGCCGCTCAACACATCCCAGTCTCGTGCGCCTCCCAATTGCTTGGAAAGCCAGTCTATCTCTTGTTGCAATTCGACGGGGAGCGCAATCACGTTCTTGAATAATCTGAATGCAGAGCGTAATCGACGTAATCCGACCCGCATTTGATGCAAACTTTCCTGGTCGTATTGAAGCGCCACGCCAGGGACGTTGGACTGTATCTGCTCAAGACAATTTCTGGCAATTTCCTGAAATGCCTGTTCAACTGTCATGTTTCTTCGTAATATTAATCGCATCGCTTTGACCGGGACATACGGTTGCGGGGCAATCAATGCATAACCGCGATCGCCCTTGCTCAAGGTGCTAATTTTCAACGCAATATCCCGTTGTAGCGCCAGCGCGATATCAAATAAGTGCGTTGGGTCTCCGGATTTCAGTTTGAATTCAATTTCGTTTATCGGTATTTGTTTGCTTTCAAGTGTCAGCGTGCCCAGATACAGTGCGCATTCGACCCGGTCGCCCTGCGGTAAACACAAAATCCATGTTGTACGTTTGATGTTCGTGGAAAAAATTGGCAAGAAAGAATTACCGACTTTCGGAGACTGCAACATTTTGAGCCATTTTCGCTTTTCACGAACCAAATCGTAAAGGCGTGCGACATCTGGTGATGGGCCTTCCACCGGTGATTCCCATTCATCGCGGCAATACAAACCACCATTGTTTCCGTTAGTGCGTTCAGTGCTCTTCAAGGTTTGAATCCACTTCCTGCCCGAAAGTCGAATACGTAGGCATGCGCCGGATCGTTGTAGAAAGAAGTCCGGCGTATCGAAATAGGTGTCTGAAATTTTCTGCTCATGCAGCTGCGATGTCGCATATTGTTTCAGCATCGAATGCCGTTTCAATGCTCGCGTATCTGGAGCCGTGATTTGCAATTTGAGTTCAACTTCCATGACCAGCGATTCCGCCTTTTATCCGCAGGTGCTGAGTAAATAACAGTAAAGTGTCTAACAATATCGAAGCGCCCGTTTGCCAAATAGATTTTAACGTCTTACGCAAGCTTCGGCTTGATTATTATCAGTTGTTGCACTGCTTCGCATTGGAGCAGTGGTCAAAGAAAACTAGTGCGGGTTAGATACAGTCGGTAGACAAACGAGGAGATGTATTTTTTTTAAACTTGCTTGCGAGGCTATTGAGTTGAAACCGCCGGATAAAGAAACACATGGAGACGACGAGAAGTCTCGGACGGGGCCACATATCAAGCTATTAATCGCTTTGCATGTAGTAATTGCACATAGTGATCAAATTGCTCAATTGCGCTAAATCTCGTCTTTGAAGCAAAATCGATTTCACTTCTGCGATTTGTGTTCGACTCGGAATGATTTCCGTTGGACTGTGACACATCCATTCAATTAAAATTTTCTCAAGTTCTTGATATTCAAACGTAGCTACTTCCCTGCGTGACGGCACGTAACACAAAAATGGAGACTCTCTTTTTTTAATACTTTTGTGGCTGCACGTAAATTATCTTCATGTATCCCAAAGCGGTCTTTTTCATGACTTTTTTGCATAAATATCTCTTTGTAGAGGTAATTTTTTCAGTATGATTAATATAGTACATGAGGGGTATTGCTCGAAGTCAATTTTTTGATGTACTCTAAAGTTTATCCAGATAGCCTTAATGTTAGTATTTATATAGAAACAGCACATAAAATTTTGCTACCGCGATGCACAAATCGCCGATCCCCTAACAGTGCGTGAAAAATCATGTAAACCACGTTGCCTCAAAAAAGTAATCACAAACAAAATTTCATGAAGAAATAAAAATTTTCTCAGTGGCAGAAACTTTATGGAAAAGCAATTTCGACATTATTATGAGCCGCAAAATAATTGGTGGCTTGGGGCAAACCGTAATGGCTGCTTATTCTTCCATTGCTGCCGCTTGCCTTGGGATCGTCGATTGTCAAGTTTTGGCGATTCTAGACGATCAATGTAAAAAAACCACTGGCGGCACCCGCCCCATACCGGCATTCGGACCAACTCATTGTAATTCTCCAGCAGAGCATCGGGGATCAGTCACCCAATATATTGCTGAGCACATAATCGTTGTGCATCGCACAATTATCTCTTCCAAGCAATATTGAAAATATCGACGTTGAAAGTCCGTCGTATTTGCGCATTTTTAAGCGGCCAAAAACACATTTCTCAGGTGAAACGAATCAATATCTCGTTTCACCTTGATTAAAGTCTAAAAATGGACTATTATTTTAATTAATCCATTTATAGATTGATCATAATGAATGCTCATCCCATAAAAGCTGCACCAGATACCAAAAAACTCTCTACTGCGGGCTTGAAAGCATTCTTCAATATCGCTAAGGACTGGCAGTTAAAAAATGACCAAGAAATCATCTTACTTGGCAGTCCAAGCCGAGCCGCATATTTCAAATGGAAGAAGGAGCCCGAAACCGCTCTACTGAGCAGGGATACTCTTGAGCGTATTTCCTACTTGCTCGGCATCTACAAATCACTGCAGATATTATTGCCTTCAAACACTGCGGCAGATGCGTGGATTAGCAAACCAAACAACGCCCCCCCATTTGGCGGTCAAAGCGCACTTGACCGTATGTTGTCAGGCAATGTTTCAGATCTGTATATTGTTCGCCAGTATTTAGATGCCGCTCGTGGAGGTTGGTCTTGATGCAGTGGCCAACCACCTCCATTAATTGGCATCCAGGTTATCGAATCGTTCCTTCGCGTTTTCCATCCATTTATTTGTTCGATCGTGTCGCCGATGCGGACGATTTCGATGCCCTTTACGAACTAGAAGCCATGACGAATCCGCGGATTCGAAACGAACTTGGCGAAATATCGTTAGTGCCTCCAGCGGAACGTCTATATGGACATGGAACCGGCCCGATCATGGCCGCTTTTACGCATCTCAATCCCGAGGGTAGCCGGTTTTCAGACGGTAGTTATGGCGTGTTCTACGCAGCTATGGAAAAGGACACCGCTGTCGCTGAAACCAAGCATCATTCGACAAAGTTCATGCAAGCGACAAATGAAGAGCCGATGTATTTGCAAATGCGCTTGTATCACATGGACATATCTGGAACGGTGACTGATCTCTTTAAGGCCAAAGATAGTCATCCTGAGATATTTTCATTGGCAAGTTATTCGTCATCCAAGTTAGTTGGAAAACAGATTCACGAGAGTGGATCAAGCGGAATTCATTATCCGAGCGTACGCCGGTTGGATGGCACCTGTGTCGCCGCATTCAAAACAGCCATTCTCAGAAAATGTAATCACGCTGCCTACCTGGAATATCACTGGGACGGCAAAGAGATTAATTATGTTACTGAGAAAATTGATTAGCATCTAGAAACTAAAAAAATACGATGACAAAACTGACTTCCCATTGGCGCTTCGTGCGTGCCCCTTCCTCAGCTCGTGGATTTTTTAGCAGAAACAGAGCGAGTACCGATGCGCTTAAAGTACTTTCCCGTTAGCGTGGTATGAAGGGAATGCGAGATTCTGGCTTAACCCTGGATGATGAGGTCAATTCATTAAGGCAAGGTGACATTGCACGCATATTTAGACTACTCTTTTCACGAAACTTTAAGGGATAAAAATCCCATCAAGTGATGAATTTTCCAATAGATGATTGAATCGCCGCCTTGACAGCAAGATCAATGGCTCTTCTTACAGCCCCTTCATCATCAGTAATACCATGAAATGCTACTTTTAACGACCCTTTATGGACTGCGCCCATTTTTCTGTAGCTAATTTGTATATCGGTCGCATTTTTTCTAAATGAGCTCGTACTTTTTCAATATATGCAGATCGAGCAGAAAGGTCTGCTGCTGTTAATACTTTTAAAAAAGTTAATTTTTTTTGGAGTCGATTTCCACGTCGTGATATTTTCATGACTTACCGGGAATAATTTGACGCAAATCATCAACAGTGACCGGACTTAAATCCTTGGCAGGTAGTGACTTTCGCAATACTTCATTGATCATGGTTTGATAACATTTGCCTTCAAGTTCCGCTTTCACGCGAAAAGTTTTGAACACGTCATCATCCAAGTACAACGTGACACGAGTCTTCCCAGTTGGTGGGATAACTGCACCACGTTTTCCTTTACTAAAATCATATTGTCTTTTCATGGAATCGAATATTACCGTTGTTCATTTTTGAATCAAATTCAGTATCTGACGGACTTTATTCATTGGAAAAAATTTAGTGGAAAAGTTCATTTAATCGGCCTTTATTTTGAACTCACATATCCTTTTTTAACCCAAAAGGAGAACGTCATGTCAAAGAAGCAAAAACGTAATTTCACATGTGCCAATAAAACCACTTATCAAGCCCGGTTCGATGCGATCAAGGTAAAAATATGGATCGATATTTTTGACTTTCAGGTGGGATTGAAAGCTGGGCAAGCTGGACAAGAGAAAGTACCTGATTGCCTGGTTGGTGATTTTTGTGCATGGTATTACGGCTATGGAATTGGGATCGAACACTTTGAAAGAACGAAAAATTCCAAATAGTTGAGTCTTATGGTTCAGTTAATTCTGAACAAATTTGATAGCAGAACAAAAATCAGCGCTCATGCAGCGCTGATTTTTAATAAATGTCACGCAGACCGCACCTTGATCACATGCTCGACGCTCAGTCAAAATTAAAACTCATCGAGTCGCAACTCGATATTGAAAAATCAATCGAACATCCAAGGTCGGACATGCCATTTCCTCCGAACACATCCATTTCGAAAGCCTGAAAATCATTGTGTTCAAATGACCCGATGTTTGGATCGTTGCCGATGTATTGTTGAAAGTAATTATCCTCTGACGGAGGCATACCGTCGCCCGGATAACCCATCCTGACCCTAGGCATCATCTCGTCATTGTCATAACTAACTGAGTCAAAGTGATCCGGAACCAAAGGGGATGTCGATGCCGCATCACCAGAATCAAATGTCAACAACGAACTTGGATCAAATGGACTTGATGAAAAATCGAATTCTGGCTCGGATAGAGTTGTTATCAAAGTATAGAGAGCAAGGAACGCTCCGCCCAAAAAGAGTAATTCAAACATTATTTCCCCCTAGAATTTACAAAGATATTTAAATAGATCTCGGTATTGTCGATTCTCCTGAACCGTTTCGCAGTGCAAGCTTTCTATTAAATGAAAGCCCAATTAACCTCTTGTGCAACTCAGAATATTTACATTGCGATCCAGCAATATTTCTTTAAGACTCAAATTCAACGAGCATCTATCATTTCTTTTTAATCCGTCCGCAAAAACAACTTCAGAAATTGAAGTTCTATTCGCATTAGTGAATCCAGAATCCAATAATTGCAACACAGAATATTTTCGATGATTTAATTTTCCAACGCGCATTTAAGAAAACTCATATTAACACGTATTTACATATTAAATTAATCTGTAATGAATATTTATTTCATTAATTTTACATTGTTAATTGAATTTAATTTAATATTAGACATATCAAACTAATCGCTCATATAAGATCGTAAAAATGACAATGCAAACGCCAATCATGAGAGCCTAGAAGTTCTTGATTATGTTAAACGCACATAATTGACCGTGTAAATTTCTTTGAATATCCAGCCTAATAAAATATCGAACAAATCCTTATGAAAAAACCTTCAAAAAAACTGGACCTATTTATTTCAGAAGCACCAGAAAGCGAAAATCTGACTGGCTCAGCCGGGTCGCCGAAAAAAATTAGAAAAGGCGTCATGCGTGGGAACAAAGAGCAAATTTCATTGACGTTCCCGCCAGAGATGATTTCCAAAATTGACGAAGCTGCCGACGATCTTGGCATTTCCAGGTCGGCTTGGATTAGCATGACTATCTCAATTGCACTTAAGAAAATCGGAACTTCAGGCTCATAAATCGCGCACTTGGACATTAATGCATGCAAATGATGGTTCGGCCAAAATGTTTGTCACGTTAAAAACTACTTAAGGGAAATCATGACAAATAAAATTCCAAAGCCTGATTTAAGTTTGTGGAAAATATGGGATATCGCCGAAGAGAAGAATGACTACGTTTTTCTCTTTTGGGCGTACCAGATTGAGATCGGATTTGCCATCGCAATATTTTTGTTAATCGGTTCTTGTGGCGTTTTGTATTTCGCTAATTATTCGATTTCCTCGATGTTCATGGTTTTCTCTCAAGAATGGTGGGGAGTATTTGAAGCAATTGCATATGTCGGGTTGGTTTTGTGCGCGCATGAGTTGTTGCATGCATTTTTCTCCAATCATAGATATTGGAAATTCGTGCGATTTAGCGTCGTCAAAGAATATGGCGCTTTCGCTACTCACATCTATGGCGAAAACAGCAAAGTGCAAAAACTTGTGTTCATACTCGCACCGCTACTTATTATCAGTGGCATTGGAATTCCACTCGCGATCTATAACGACAGTCCTTTGATCATGTTCGCTGCGTTAATTAATTTATTTGGTGCCGGTGCCGACATCGCTATGGCGATATCAACATTGATGATACTTAAAGCAGATCGAACATATGTAGACGGTGAAAACATTTATATCCCTCGGCAATGACAAACATCTGCATTGATTGAGCTCATGGGAGATTTCGCATGAAAAAATTACCTTTACGTTTTAATCTGAACTTCAAAATTGGTAGGGCATTATTTTTTTCGTCATTTTCTGAATTTCAGAAGCAATTAAAAATTGAATTTAACAAGGATTAATATGACCGTCAAAAAAATTCTCATTGCGGTACTTCGTCTGCTCTGGTCGCCATTTGTTGGGGCGTGGGAAGCTTGCAAAACAGATCTGAACCGACCGATACCAAAGGACTGGAAGGAAGATCTTCGACTGACCTTTAAGTCCTATTTTTCTCCACTTACCGGGGCGATTGCTGGAGTAAAAAAAGAAATTCGCCGAATTAGAAAATGCTAGTTGATTTCCAAATCGAAGCTCCTTTAAATCTTGGAAAGGCATAAATCGCGAATTTAATACAAACTTCTTTCAAAGGATGGGCATGCCTTGTCATCAGCTCCATGAAGTTTTCTATGATAAAGAAGAACAACCCAACAGCTATAGAGAGAATCCCATGAACATTTTTCGGCTGGTAGAATTTACAGCCTTGAATGGATACTCAAGAAGATGGCAAAGACATTGAAAAAACCAGTTTTGGAAGAATCTGACCTTGCAAAATCATTGCAATCGTCTGTCGTGACCCATGTTGGAGGAAATGTGTTCTTGGACTTGGGATTCCCGCCTGCAGAAGCTGATGCCTTGAAAGCGGAGAGCATAAAAATTATTACTCAAAAACTTAAGACGAAAAAAATATAGTTTGTGCGATTCGTTCATTTTTCTTACGATTTCGAATTTTAATAACATCCCGGAGCTAAAAATTAACGTTTTCATCGACACGGAATTCACCGACCTACTGGAACCTATTCTGATCAGTATAGGAATGGTCACGGACGCAGGAGAAGAATTTTATGCAGAAGTTCCCTACCCCGATGAAAAGTGCACACCATTCGTTCGTGAAGCAGTCTTGCCTCAATTGGGCAGTAATCCAGACTTCTATTGTCGTGTTTCAGACCTCAGTATAAAACTCCGACAATGGCTCCAACTGGTCCGCAGAGAGGATGAGACGGTCTATCTTTGCTTTGATTACACAACCGACTGGGATCTATTTTTGGATTCGATACAATTTAGAATTGCTCCATGGATGCAAGGAAAATTAGTCAATTCAGATATTGATGAAATTGTTTTATACGAGTTTTACAAAGAGACAGGACTGTCCAGACATCATGCTTTAAACGATGCGCTGGCAAACAAATTTGCCTATCGGCCGCTGATAGCTACGACACAAATTAAGAAGCGAGGGATAAAAAAAATACCGAGAAACTGGCGCGAAAAATTACAAAAAAAATTCGACATTGCCACCCCCTATGTACTTGGCCGTGTCGGAAAAAAACGATTTTTGCGAAGTTCAATTCCAAGAACCTCACCAACCTAGCTCGCTGAAATATCGTACCTCTATTGCTGCCAATTTTGATGCGCACCCAAAAAATATGTCGGATATTGGTGACGATTCTGATTGGGTGCGAAACCCGATAACTCAAGAGCTACTTGATGTACTCAATGACAGAGCTCCCTCACCGCTCGACGTGCCAGAAGACACGGTAACGGCAATAAATGAAGACCCTATGATTTATTCCGACCATTTTGATAACGGAACGCCACTTGTGCTTACACAGAGCGAATCGCTGATGATTCTGGATATGATGGAGAACCCACCGCCAAGGAATGCGGCGTTTTTAGAGATGATGGCAAGGCACGAAGCATGGAAAGATGCGCAGTGGCAGCAAACAAAGCCAATTGTTTGTCGTTCAGGCTTTATAGATCCAAAGGATGGCAGCGATGAGATGATTGTGCCTGTTCCAGAAAAATTATTGCAAGAATTAGGATGGACGGTAGGCGACGTTCTGGATATTAAAATTAACGAAAACAAAGAACTTGTTTTGAGAAAAGCAGAGATAAAGTAATTGGAGAAACGGGTGCCAATTTTAAAAAATGTGTCCTCATCACTTTCTTGCGACGAATATTAAAATCTGAATATATGCTGGCTTGATAATTGAAGGAGCTGTCATGGATAAATCTCTTTTCGAGAATCTTGTGAAAAGTCTTAAGGAAGCGCAATCCATCTCAAAAAGTGAAATGAAAGCGTCCAGACGTTATGAGATTGAACCAAGTAATCCAAAAATAGACAGCAAAAAAATTGATTCGTCGCAAAGCGATTCCGTACGTTCTCAAAATGTGGATAGCAACGGACTGCAAAATGGACAACATAAAACAGAGAGTCCGGTAAATGGCTGTGCAAATCGGCGTATATATGGAGCCAAGAAAGAAATATGACGCTTCCGTTAGGTGTTGCCGTTGTATTACAGGCGTGTTGACGCGCAACCAAAATTAACCGTGAGGCATTTATGTGCATGTTTTTTGCACATTATTCCACTCCCAACGCTTTAAACACAGCATCCACTGGATCAGAATAAAAACTAGTCTGGAACTTAGCAAACAATTCACCAGGCACAGTGGCAATGGCAGAAACACTGCTCATCGGTATCAAGATGCGTTTTGCGCCTGAATCGAAAGCCGCCTGTAATGACTCTGCCAGATTGCGCACCGATGTGACATTGCCACCCAGGCTCATATTGCCCAACACAACCATTTGCGATTGGATTGGTCGACCCATCAGTACCGAGCACAATGCGACAAAGGCTGGCAATGTCATTTGGTCAGTTGGCCCTGTGTTGTGCAGCTCCACTACAGATAAATGATAGTCATGCTCATTGACCTTGGCGGACGCACTCACCCGGCTGACGTTAGCTTTAAAATAGTCGAAGGCAATTCGCATTGGCTCTTTTGAACTAGTGCTTGAGCCCAGGCCAGACAACGATAATTTTCCATTGCCAGGTGTCGATTGCAACTCAATGCGGTACAGCCCCAACATGCCATTGCTGCCTGGCGCGACGGTATGTAGTGCGCCCGGTTTTAATTGGCCTTCAGGGATCAAGCCACCACCGCCCTGCTCTAAGACTGAGACAAAACGTTCTTCCAATGTTTCATTGTCGATGTAACTAAAATGCACATCGTAAAACTCCATGCCACCTAGTTTTTTCAACTGCTCTTTGACTCGACGGCGGGCTTCCAATGCGTATTCCAGGCAACGTGCTACAGCCTCTTTCGGAAAATCTCCTTGCGGATACAACAGTTTCAGCAAGCCAGACACTGTTTTACGTACCGCTATGGTGTCGCGTTGATTGAGGTTATTACCCAGCTTGAAGAACTTGTCGATCGCATCGGCACAGCTGACCTTACGCATCTCACGCAGATACTCAGCCAGGTAATCAACAATCATGCCGTATTGGTTCGTGAAAAACTCCGGCCGCATTTTTGGAATTTCCCAGCCAGGGATATAGCAATGGAAACGATCGAAGAATGCAGTGTCTATCATCGTCTCTGGGAACGGCGCAAACAAATGACTCGTCTTCACCAGCGATTCCACGCTTTGATTAATGTTGCCCACAAAGACCATGGATGCCGATGCGCTGATGGCATCTCGCCCTCTTGAGAATGATCCTGAGGCCATGTAATCCTTCATAATCTGCACACCGTCATGATCTTTAAAGGTCATGCCTGCCACTTCGTCAAACGCCACCACATCCCAAAGGCCTACCAAGCCCACTTTGCGGCTGCCCATGTTGTAAAACAGATTGGCAACCGTTGATTGTCCGCCTGATACCAGAATGGAGTTTGGGCTGATTTCTTTGTAGATATGGCTCTTGCCGGTACCACGTGGTCCCAGCTCACACACGTTATAGTTATTTTCTGCAAGAGGGATCATGCGTGCCAGCAGATGCCACTTGGCGCGTTCCTTGAAATGGGTTGGCTCCATACCTGTAGAGCGCAGCAATACATCGATCCACTGCTCCTCCGTGAAATGCGTGCGCCCCTCTTTCAAGGCATCCATATCCATATTCGGCATCTGGATAGGCTTTAAGTCCGCCATGCGGAATGGCGAACCTTTTTGATTTTCTTCGTAGAAGTAATTGAGTGTGACGATGCACCAGATACCACCGGCAAGTAATTTTTCAAATTCTTTGACATCGCGGCTATCGACTTCAACGCCCGTCACGCCCAAATTAGACAGCAATGCCTCATACACGTCGCGCTTCTCGTTGAGCTTGACTGTGATCTTGTCGATGATCTTATAACTGCCCTGTTCGCGGATTTTACTTTTCACTTTTTCCGCTTCGTCTGGCCGCACATAGTTCTCAGCCAGAATGCGTTTAACGGTGACCAGGCCTTCGCGGATCACGTCCGCATCGTCGGATGCACAGTACATCCCCAGCAGGTATTCAAGGACATAGACCGGTACGTTGGCACCCTCTTTGACCATTTTAGTCAAATCCTTGCGGACAACGCGTCCGGCAAAGTGACGATTGAGCAGCGAATCTAAAGAAGCGACGTCTAGTGGCGCATCCAGATTATCGGAAGACATTTGTTGGTCAGTTGTCATGGTTTTGTCATAGCGGAAGTCATCAACAATCTTTAAAAGTCATTACTAAAAGCCAAATCAATACGGAAATCCACACGATCCACTTCTGCCTTAGTCAGAGCATCCCGTATCACCAGCGCGTAATCTTTATTCTTATCGTAGCTACCGGCGAGTATCGTCAGCATCACGGTTTTCTTGCGCTCATCCATCAAGTTGGAGTTGCTATCAAACGTCAATGAAGCTTCGTTGCTGATGAGCTTATCACCATCGGTATCGCGTAAAGAAACCAAGACCGTGCGAGGCAACACTTTGTCGGTAATCGCTTCGGTTTGAATAAATTCAAATTTTTGCCGATTGGTGACAACTTTGCGCACCGAACCGAGCAAGGTAATTTCTACCGGGCGGATCTTTGACTTTTCATGTTCAGTCGCTCTTACCGTCAACACTGGCACTACGATCTCTTGCAGCATCGCGCCACCGTGCACAAAACGTGCGCCACCGGTAAAGTGAAAGCGGTTGGCACCTTTGGGCACCCAAAAATCCAAGCTGTCTGTCGTGCCAGCGGTAACGGCTGTATTACCCGCCCAGGCTTTTGGCGACTCCCCCAGATCCTGACCGATCAAATAACGTTTCTTGGCTTTCAATGTGCCATCAGGCTTTTCTGTCAGAGCGCTCTTGTCCGCCTCGTCCAATTTTTCTTCTTGATACAAGAACCCGTGATCGGCTGTAATCAGTACGATAGATCCGCCCAAGGTGTTGATGATGTAACGAATCACGCCTTCAATTTCATTGATCGCTTTCTCGCAGGCGCTAAAGGTTTCCGATTCTGTCGATTGCTTGTCACCCGTTGCATCGATTTGATCATGGTACAGATACACCACTTTATATGGCTTAACAAATTCTCTACCGGCTTCTTTACCCATCGCCACCAAGGCATCGGCCTTGATCGCTATACCATCATGGTCTTCCAGAATCGCCGAACGCTGTTCAAGCGAAGCGCTTGGTTTGCCATCAACAAACACTTCCGCGTTGGCCGTGGACCGATAGTCCAGGCGCTTATGCGGCAACAGCGCTGCCATACCTAGTGTAGTGTATGAAGGTAAAACACCTAGCACGCCATCTAAGCTGGCCTTAAATCGGTTAGTCGATACCGAGCGTTCATAGAGCTCTTGCGCTACTTCAAAACGCAGCGCATCGCTGATCAGGACATAGGCCCGGTTACGAGCACCAGCATCCACAATCGGCTGCACATAATTTTGAAAGAAGTGCTGTTGGCTACGCACATCGGGGATAGTCCAGTTTTGTAGTAGCGTATTTTCATGGGCATCGCCAGCAATAAAGCTGCCCCAGGTCGATGACAACTGCGCCATGTACCAGCTATAGCGCTCGCCTATCCACTCCTTCAATGATTGCAGAAACAACCAACCATTCAATTCCACCACATCATTAGCAAGCATAAAGTGGCGATAGCACTGATCAAAACGGAACAACTCTTTCTGGTAGGCCTGGAACATCGCTTCTACAGTTGGGTAACTAAAGCCATGCGCATATTGGGCTGCAAGGCTGCTAAACTTTGCAGCCGCCTCGATCGCATCGTAACAAGCGCCAAAGGCCTTGATCACCGGGTTCTGCGACGCCAACACGGTATTGGCCCAATGTCCATCCCTGCGCTTTGCTGCAATTGCCTGCACATGCACCAGCGCCGCAGCATCGCCACCTTGAATCACATCGCGCAAGCCAACCAGCAAGCGTTTTTCCACATCAGAGAATGTCTGTACTTCTAACAGATTCAAATGATCGAGCGCATTCAGGTGTCCGCCGACTTTCAAGCCATCGGCCACTGCTTCACTAATCGCATCGTAACTGGCGAAGTGCGCCAGATCTCGCCGCCAGCGGTCGCAAAACACCGTAATTTGGGGCAGTCTATTCCCCTCTTGCAAAACGAATGATTGCAAAGCACTTGGGAATGAACCTTGCCGTGCCAATGCGAAATCAGTCACCAGCAGGTGATACACCAGATCACGTAGAGATGGTGTTTGCGACTGATATCCAAACTGTTCGTACACCATAGCCCAGAACGGCACTTCCAATTCCAACGCAATGATCTCGTCGAGCACCTTGGGCTGCGCTTCCATCTGCACACGGCCATCCACGATCATCGCTGACATCATGCGATAAAGAATAGTGAAAGGTTCAGGCTGATCCGCGCGCGTGATCACGGCCAGCATCTTTCTATCCATTGTCGTCTCATCATCCTGCGCGGCAGTCAGGCGCTTTAACTTTTCTAGCCGGTCCTTATTGCGCAAGAATTTGGCGCGGCGCTTCAAGTGTTCGCGCATCGCCAGATTCAATAGCCCCAATTCATCCAACTGCACCGATACCGCATCGGCACGGAAAATGCGGCTATACAGGCGGATGTTGAGCAGCCAGTCATCTTCCGGTAAAGGCTCAGCCTGCGGGCTATACAGCAAATACTTTCCACTGAGATCCTGGATTTCCAGTTTCTGCTTGAGCTGCAACTTGGGCTCATCATCCAACATAATCAGGCTCACGCCATCTGGCACCAGCGACACCAGTTCTGCAGAAAACTCTTGATCTGCATCGTTCCAAAAAACGATGCGGCTTTCGGTAAATAGATTCGCCAGCAAAGTTGGGATTTGCGCATTCGACATAGATGGAATTTTCTAAATAATGTTACTGAAATACTAGGCGTAGCCAACTAGCCAATTGCTTGAACTGTGCTGATTCAGGATCGATACAAGATTCTCTAAGTGCTGAGTATGGGCCGTGCCCGGGTGTTTTTTGCCAGGCAAGCCAAGTGGCGACTTCTGCCTTAGAACGATGAATTTCTTTGAACTTAGGTGCGGTCAATGCTGTTGTAGTCGCGACAGCATGCTGAAACAAAGTCTGCTCACTAGGGCTCACGCAATTTTTAATCCAATCTTCCAACATGCCTTCATCACGATTATTCGGCATTACCCAAAAACCAAGATCCTTAAATCCATCCGGATGGGTAAAAAATAATCCGGCCATTTTGGGGTCGCTGTTCCGCTTCAAATTAAAACCGAATGGTGCCAGTGTCGTCTCCATTTGACTTATGGTTGCCTGACAACCCAAGCCATGTTCACTCTTGTAGTCCGCGTCCATAATCACAGCAAGATGAGTCAATGTTCCATCTGCGAACTGGTTCAATAAAATGGATAGCTGTTTGAAAATTCCCTGCTTTGAATTATGTACACCACCGATATCGCGTGGCGGCGCAACTTGAATTTTGGTATCAAGTTTCAATAATTCGCACACTTCTTCAAAAAAACTTTTATCTGACTCACCCTCAACCAACAATATTTTCATCGCATTTGCCATTACCGTACCTCAACGTCAGATTGAGTAATGTTAAATAGCTGATCCTCATCGAACACAGTCGCAATAACGCGATCTCTATCACTAGTGCGAACGCTTTTACCAACACGAAATAACACACCTTCGATGTCTTTTCTGTCAACGGCAACTTTGGCAAAACTTTCAATACAGTCCCAGCTATGAGTCGTTGCAAATACTTGAATGTCCAGCTTGTTCGCTAACTCAAAAAGTAAATCCCAGACTTTTTCTTGAACTGCGTAATGCAAACCATTTTCAAATTCATCGATTAACAAAAAACCGCCTCTAGCCGGAAAAATCTTCAGCACCAGTTGCAAGATACGCAGCATGCCATCACCCAAACTGTTTAAAGGAACAGGGCGTGGGAAATTTGACAATCTCAACATCGCGGTACGACTAAGGCGATCTCGGTTAATGCCGAGGCTCATGCGAGCATTCGAGTACGAATCATCTCGTTTAACAAACATCAACTCCTCAAATTCCGGCGCAATGATCTTTAACGCATCGATCACAATTTGCTTATCTTTGGTCAAGCCAATCTTATCCCACTCATCCGCCAATTCATCAACTGAAACAAACTGGGTAGGAATCACACTACAGGCAATGCTGCCGGGCAAATCTATACTGCCGCGAATACGTGAGTTACGTTCATCAAGCCGCGAAGCCGTTGTGCGTTCGCCTTTCGAAACATATAAGGCATCAATTGGAGTTCCCTCCTCGATCGCCACAAGTATTCGGTCTTCTGTTTTTTTGACCCGACGACGATGGATTTGCGTCCTAGTTTCTTTATCTAGTTCAGTAATTGATGAGCTACTCTCAACGTAGAGACCATGCTCGATGCGCAACGCCAAATCACTTGAAATAGACTCACCAATGACGATCATCGTGTCGTCATTAGTGGGGAATTTTCTACCCGTGAAAAAATCCTCAAAAGGGAACGCAACATCAGACTCTTCAATTTCCGAATCACTTAGGCGAAATTTTTCATCGTGGCCAGAAGCGATTTTTTCCAAAAGACTGCGCTGACCGTTGGCGGCATAAATCCGCAAAGCCTCTAACACCGAGCTTTTTCCGGAATTGTTTTTCCCAACAATTAAATTGACACGTCCAAGTTTGGCCACTTCAAAATCGGCCAAAGATCTAAAATTTTTTATCGCTAATGACTTAATCACCGCACACCTCCAATTGATAAAATCTAAATTTCTATTTCGTTATCGTTAAAACACTTAATTCAACGATGACACCATCAGGTCATTACTTTTTCGCGTGCCGCACTCTTTTCCGCACACGCGTAGATTCTTCATTAATAGTTGATCCAAGCCTAAGCGCAGATGATGCCTGCGCGTTTTCAGCCTTGATATCGTCCAAGGTTCGCCGCTGTCCTTGTACTCGCGTATGCAGCTCTAAACCGACTGCCGCAAACAACTGCAACAACTTCACTGTACCTATCTCAAGCAGAATACCCCGTTCTAAGCCAGAAATGCTAGACAAGCTCACACCGGTGCGGCTGGCCAGCTCACTTTGCGTCAGCCTATGCAATAAGCGCGCTTCTTTTAAGACTTGACCAAGATCGAAGAGATTCATAAATAGTATTTTTTAACGTTTTATTATAGTTAACAACTATAACATGTGAAATACTACTATTTAAATCAAACTCGACCACAAAATGATTTTTACAAACGACTTCTAATTGACTAAGTCTTTGACTGTGCCCTGGATTAACACCCAAAGCAATTTGTAAAAATCTGAATATATCCCCCCACGGCGTTCAAAGGATTTGCCTTAGGCTTGATTCAAATCAATCATCACTTATTACGAGCCTTTCTTGAGGTTAAATGTCTGCTTTTGAAGCTCAGTTATAGACTCTGCGCTATCTCGATGAAATCTCGAATACGTATTTCCACCAGCATTAGTTTGCGCAAGTGGAATCTCCAATATAGCGATCAAAATACGCTCTACAAAAATACTAAAGTGACGTGTCGCCACATCCAAACTCTGATGATCAACACCCATTGGACCGCTATGCGAAAGTTTATCCCTAATATCTTTGAGGCCAGGCAACGATGGTGTGCCAAATAAGGGCCACAGACCGTACGGATTTACAGACCACATCGCCAACACAGGATTAAGCTGCTGCTGAATTGAAGGATTACGAATTTTTTTCAACAGCCCATCAATACGGGCAGAAATAGCGGGATCTACGCCTTCTTTTGCACCCTCCAATGCCAGTTTAAGTGTGGCATCAGAAGCTAATTCCTCGGGTGTCAAACTCAACTCGTTTGCAAACGATTTACACTTTTCCAATGAATGAAACAGTGACATAAATCGTTGTGCAGTATTCATTTCTATAAAAGGAGCTATGCCAGTTGAAAAATCCTTAAATACCGTTTTAACTTTAGGCGTTAAATCAAAATACGCTTTTAAAGCGGCATTAGCCATCGACTCAAAGTGTCGCGCATCAACTAAAAATTCTTTCTCATGCTCCGGCACAAAATTTGTCTTCAATGGATCTAAAGGATTCTTCCAAACCTCTTCAGTTCGTTCAGAGCAATCCAATCGCCATCCAAGCATCACGATACGCTGCCGACACAAAATAGAGATAACGAAAAGTGCCTCCTCAATTTTTGACACAATGCCATCCAAATGTGAAATCTTTTCTTCCTGGATCTCAAGAACAGCAGAAAAGCCAGATTGAACGTAAGCCCTCCATAAACCCCAGATAGCGAGCAGATTTCGTGATTTTTATCGATTTTCGTTCAAAGGTGTGATTCAGGAGAGCTGGCTTAATTTT
>NZ_JBEONP010000065.1:0-18477 GCF_040544435.1 Undibacterium sp. GrIS 1.2 | reverse complement strand
CAATACTGGGATCGGCGGCATTACCCCGAAACAAAAGCTAGCACTTGCCGCTTAGCCTCTACTTATCGGCCGCATTAAAAATGGGGGGATTACCGGTCTCCCATAAAAGGCTATTTCCTGAAATTTTCCTCGATATTTTTTACGCATACTTAGAGGCGACATCAATATCACTAAGCTAGTTTCCGCTTGTTGCAAATAAAGTTTTTTTGTCCGGAGTGCAGAGGTAATCAGATTATTATTAAAGACGCTTTACTTGTATGTGAGGGATGTACCGCAGCATATGCAATGCTGATATGGAGTCATCAAATTTTATCTGGACACAAAAGATCAACCTCATTGGTCGTCCAACAGGACATGGAATATATGCGTATTTTTTTAAGCTTCGTTTTTTCTTATGCAATGCATTTATCTGTGAGATCGCAGTTGCAGCGGATGAGTCCGCTTCGGAAGTAGGTACTGAGCAGGTGAAAAATGTAGCTGTCAATTCCAATAAATCAGACTACCAAATTCAATTCCAACTAAGGGCAGATAGAACTGGATTGCCCTCAGCTAATACCCGATATCGTATTACTCTTGAAAATGGGAAAGAATTTATTGGTGTTTCTGATGCAGGCGGAATGACCCAATTAATCCATGCAGACTCGCCAATAACCGCAAAATTAGAAGCACCGTATCAGAGTGGTGATCGCATCAAATTACCTAAAGTTGAGTTAATTATAGAGGTAGATGCAAAAGTCGATTTGCTTGGTTACTTTTCAAATCAAGATAAGGAAATGCTTGGGATTCAACGCATATTTCAGGTTGCCGCATCGAATTATATTTGATGGAGAATAAAATTTATGGCCGCTTTATCAGCGGAGTCGGTTCAGAAGAGCCTGCAGATTCGCTAATTTATGACACTGAATTTGATTTCAAAAACCGTACCTTATTTTTTAGAGCAAAGTTATCTGAGGGAGTGGAAATAAATAAAGATAGTGGTATACATGGCAGGCCATCAAAAGATCTATTCGAGTTCAACGGAAAAGTTCAAGGTGATTTTGTCTCAGGGACGATAGAACACAAGAGCGGATATGACCTTATAGAAAAAGGTGAAACCTTTTTCTTAGAATTGAAGCGAGATACAGGTACAGAGAAATTTTACTCACCGATTAGTCCAAAAACAAAGAATGAACTAGAAAAATATCTGTCAGATACTACTTGGCGACCAAGCTGGTAGCATAAAAAATATATCGATACAATTTGATGAAATTTTCTAGGAATCTTTTGCAATTAGCTTTGATTTAGTTCTATAAGAAAGAATGACATGTATTCCTTCGACCAACTCACACTACAAACTAAACGTTTACTACTACGTCCATTTAAGTTAGATGATGCTGCTGACTTGCTGTCGATTTTTTCTAATCCGCTTATCACAAAATATGGCACTACTTTGCCATGGACAGAGTTAGAGACTGCACAAAAAAGGATACAGCGTGATTTAAAAGAAATGCCTGAGGGTGATAGTTTGTGTTTGGCGATAGTACGATTATCTGACAATCAATTATTGGGTGACTGTTCGCTTTTTCATTTCTCTGAACAATGTCGCCGTGCCGAAATTGGTTATGTCTTGAAACATGCAGCCTGGGGGCAGGGCTATATGCAAGAGGCTTTGCTGGCATTGATTCAGTATGGATTTTCTGAACTTCGGCTCAATCGTATTGAGGCGGATATTGATCCCATGAACCTGGCATCTGCCAGATGTCTGGAGCGACTAGGTTTTAAGCTGGAGGGCATGTTGCGCGAGCGCTGGATTGTGGCCGGCGTCGTGTCAGATTCGGCTATGTATGGCTTGCTTGCGAGTGATTGGGCTGCGCGTAGTTAAGCGCTGGAGCTTGGTGATGAAGACCTGAATTCTATCGTTGTACGCCGATGTTATTAATATACTCCTATAGTGTATATATGAGTTGTCCATATAAAGTATGGACGATAAGGCATATTTATAAAAAATAAAGGGGAGTATATTGATTTCTCCCTTTATTCTCTTGCACGATCAATCGCGTTTTTCGTCCTGAAACGCCTTGGTCACGCAATAGCCTGCTGTCCCTGATGCTGCGCTGACGAATGCTCCCCATACAATGTCGATGACCGTCAAATTGGCTGACCAGCCTTTTAAGGTGGCGAGATTACTCAGATCATAGGTGCCATAGGCGACCAGACCGAGCAGTGCGCTGAGTGTGGCGGCGGTGATCCAACTTTGTTTGTACATCGCTGGAATGATCGCAAAGATCAACAGGCCGAACAAGTACACCAGATAAAACACAGCGGCGGGAATCAGCTTAGGCTCGGCCAACATGAGAGAGCCTAATTGCGACTGATAGAAATCTTTTGCGACTACCGTGAGCCAGACAAAATCGAACAGGCAAAATACGACCGTAGCGGCAAGATAGGCTGCCAGATACGCGGGTTGGATTTTTTTCATAAGTTTCCTGTAGAGCTAACAATCATCGTAGACAGCATGCAATCTAATCAGTAATCAAATACAGGAGCGAACGCCGTACTGATCAACTCTGTTCAGTATGGCGTTTGCTTGAAGGCATTATGTGATTATGCCTGTTCGGATTCCCGCTTCAGTCTGCGTACTACTTCCCAATCTAATTCGGCATCACGTTGTTTTTCTAACGCGTCGATATTTTTGATTTTTTTGCCTTCTACAAATTTACCGGATAACAAGTGGCGTGGTTTGGTTGGCGCAGAGACAAATCCGTGGCTTTCCCAGAGCGATCGGCGCAGGGTAGTGCCCGCCAAAATACCGTAATCGTCACCGCAGCTGACACCTTTTTCTGCGACGACGGATTCGCCTGCCTTGATGTATTTAGCCGCGTAGATAGTGGCTTTGGTCGCAATCCAGCGGCCGCAATGGATTTCGCCATTCAGGCTGCTAATCTCACCGCTGGCGCGTAATGTGCCCCAGGTGCTGATGTCGCCATGGCAGACAATCGCGCCGGTTTCCAGATTGCCTTGACAGGTAACATTACCCGCGAATAGCGTGCCGGTGACAGTGATATCGGTTTCGCTAAATACTTCACCTTTGCAATTGGCATCGCCTGCGATCAGGACTTCGCTGGCGCTCAAATGACCGCCGATATATTGGACTTCAATCACATCAAAGACATCATCCAATTGCACGCTGCCATGACAATCCAAGACGTCGCAAGCGAGATAGCCGAGTGCTTGTATGTCACCAAATCCACCAAAAATTTCATGATGCGCATCACGTTGCAAAATAGACGGATGAACTAATTTATCCATGTAGCTGCTGCCATCCTTGCTGGCCTTGGCTTGATCAAGTTCCAGCATGCGCGCCATCCATTCGGCATTGCAACCGGTCTTGAGTAAAAATTCTACTTCGATATCGCCGCCGCAATCGAGTGCCTGGCCGACATACAGCGATTGAACCTGAATATTGCCTGTCACAGTAATTTTGCCAAGGCAAAATACTTCTTCTGCCTGCAGATCACCGTCTACCAGCAAGTCACCGCCGACGATGAGTTGTGTTGCGATCAGCAAATCGCCCTGAATATGCACATCGCCTGTGCTGGCAAATTGCTTGCGCTTAAGTCGTTTAGCTTGAAAAGGCGCGGGTGTGTTTGACTTGGTAGACATAGTAGTTTCCAGTAGAGGGAACGCGGTGCGTCCGAGAATGAAGTCGCTATTATCCTCGGAGCTTGGCTTGCTGGGGAAGTTTAACTGACGCGATGCTTGATTGACCAAGCAGAAGCTATATTTTGATACTGAAGTTTTGTAGTTGCTCGTCGTCCTCATGACGACGAGAGGTTTTGCGCCGGATTATTTTGGCGCGGGTATCAAATAAAATCGCTACCGAGGATGGCGCGCGCTCGGTCTGGCGGCGGTCGTTGCCACGGCGGCGATCTTCTCCACTGCGGGCGCCATTGACAGAAGCAGGTGTCGCATTGCTCACGGGTTGGTCATCTGGTTTTGCCTTCTGTGGAACTTCGTCATCAGATTGCGCAACGGTTTCATAGCCCATATGACGTGTATCAGCGGGAATGACTTGGTTGACGCGAGGAAATGAAAAGAGTTTCATACAAATTTGCTGAGTATTATCTGCGACGTGCTGTATCAAGTAGTTTTAATCTAGTTAAGCTAAATAACGGCAAAACCTGCGCTAACTTAAATTAGCGACCAATTTTCTATAAGCGTGATTAAAAAGTATATTTAAATGAGCAAGTTATTGGGTGATTTTTGGGTATTCTCTTGTCATTAACGAAGCTAAAGAAAAAAAGCGTTTTGATCATTGATGCCAGCCGCGAAATATCGAAAATCGTCGCATGGCTGATTTTAAGTTGTGAGCAAAACTAAGTGCATTGTCAATGTCGATTACAATGCGCTAGCGCAAAACCAACCGAAAAAAGTACGGCAAAAAACTCAGTGGCAGATTGCGTGACTATTGAGTAATCGACGTGTGATCGATGTGTAATTGATTACGGTCGCCATATAGTTCATTTATGCCCGCGTATTTTTTCTGTTTGATAAGCGTTTCTTGCTACCTATTTTTGTAACGATGTACATCATGCCAATGAACTCCCCAGATAATCCTCAAATCCACAGCGTTTTGCCTGAGTCGGCGATAGCAATGGCGACCAAAAATATTGCCGATATTTTGTCGATGGCGATGGAGCATCAGCTTGCACATAAAGCTCTGATCGTCGCTGATCGGGGCTGCGGTTTGTCGTTGGCGCTGAGTGAAGCGTATCGACGTTGTTTACCAGACGCACAGTTCATTGATTTTGATCAGGTAAGCCCGGAAGAGATCCATGCCGTGTTTGAGACTCTAGCGCCGTCCGATCTGGTGGTATTGGTACAAACTACCAGTTTCCGTCTGGATGCCTATCGAGTAAGGGTCGAGTTATTTAAGCGTGGTTTAAAAGTGATTGAACATGTGCATCTGGCGCGCTTGTCGGCTGATGAAGCATTGATTTATATCGACAGTCTGGCCTACGATCCTGCGTATTTTCGCGGCGTCGGCCGGGTACTAAAAGATAAGATTGACCGCGCTGGCAGTGCGGTGGTCGAGAGCGGGGAGGGCGCACGTCTTGTATTTGCTTCGCCATTAGAGCCCGCTAAATTGAATATTGGCGATTACACTGGCATGACCAATGTCGGCGGCCAGTTTCCGATTGGCGAGGTATTTACTGAGGCGCAAGATTTAGAAGCGGTTAGTGGTCGCGTGAGAATTTTTGTATTTGGCGACAGTAATTTTATGGTCAACAAACCAGCTCACCCGATTACGCTGGTTGTAGAAAAAGGTCGGGTCATCGACGTCATTGATTCCACGCCCGAGTTTGATGAAGTCTTAGCCAGTATCCGTGCTGCCGAGGGCGAAGTCTGGTTGCGTGAATTGGGCTTTGGCATGAACCGGGCATTTTCAGCAGATCGTACCGTGTGCGATATCGGCACTTACGAGCGCATGTGCGGCATTCATTTATCGCTTGGTGCAAAACATGGCGTATACACCAAGCCTCAACTCAAGCGTAAAGATGCGCGTTTTCATGTTGATGTTTTTGCCGTAACCAATGCCGTGTTATTGGATGACGAAGTTGTCTACCGTGATGGTGCGTGGCTAGTGTAATTGGTGGGTTTTGTGGCCGCTAATTTGGAGGTGACTATCAAGGTCGGCTATCAGGTTCGTGTATGGCGCAGCAACAGCAAAATGCGCTTATGAATATTCAGTATCCTTCTGCTCCATAAACGATTGTCATGCGCCTTAAACGCATGTAAAGAGCGTAAGTCTTTAATCTTGTCGTAGATACTCTCGATCAATTTGCCCGTGGGCTTGCCTGCCCATGTGGCGAGATCACTTTTCTCTATGCCCTCGTAGCTTGGAATGTCGTGGCGCTGGACTGAATCAAAATCAAATCCGCTAGCGTTCAGACGATCAAACACTGTTGTTGAGAACGACGGGATGACATCGGCTGGCGGCACATGGTCTTGCACTACCCTAAAACATAAGCGTGAATTTTCTTTAATCTCTTCAATCAGGGCACGGACGTCGCCTTTGTTTTTCGCACTGACATCTCTGAACCATTGCATAGCTTTGGCAGCGGTAGAGATGACGTTGAGGAAGGGCAGTAGATTTTCTATCATGGGGATTACAAGCGGTCGCTGTCAGTATCGCGCTAGCTTACGTAAAGTTGAATTCCTTGTCTATCCGTTACGCTTAGATTTTCCACTTTGACTAGGATGACTTCTCAGAAGCACAGATCGCACGCCTTGTTCTGCGTCATTCACCGATGTTTCGCTATTGACCGAACGATCACTGCTATTGGCCGAAATCAGCGAGACATTTATTCCCACATCTATTATCTTGAACATGTCGACGCAGCAAGAGCAAATTGATTAAAAAATATAGTGGGTCTGTACAAAGTACGATCCGTTCATTTTAATAAGGGAGTCATGATGAACTCTGATATTTCGCAAGCTAGTATTCAACAATACAGAAAACAACGTCAACGTAAATCGGTGATCTGGGGATTGGTATTGATCGCAGTCGGTACTATTTTTTTATTAGAGCGGCTGGGGTATGTTGATTTGCGGCCTTACATCGGCGAAAAAATTCGCTGGTGGTACGGCTGGCCACTAGTGATCGCTATCGTTGGTTTGGTTGAGGCCTTAAGTGCCACTATGCTGGTGCAGGTGATTAAAGGGATCTCGCAAATAGCCGTAGGATTGTGGCTGTATGTTTGTCTGACCCAACTCTGGGACTGGACATTTCAAACCAGTTGGCCGATTATCCTCATCATTTTTGGCGTTACTTGGGTCGCTACCGGCATAACGAATTTGTCAGAAAAATCAAATAAGGAATCACAATCATGAACCAGTCACATAATCAACGTCGTGTCTTAATTGGCGCTATCGTTATCATCTTTGGTGTGTTGGCGTTGGTAGACAACTTACATTGGTTTAACGCTCGCGACTATATTCAATTCTGGCCCATGGTATTCATTGCTTTTGGCGTTCTAAAACTGTCGCAGACGCGTGCTACTTCGGGCTATATCATCGCTGGTGGACTAATTGCCGCCGGAGCGTTGATGACATTGTCCAACCTTGGTTTTATTATTTTCCGGATGCGTGACTGGTGGCCGTTGTTTATTATCGTGGCTGGTCTCGCGGTCGTCTTCAAGGGGGTACGCAAAGACCGCTTTAGCGACAATAATAGTGATCAGCTTGGCGATAATGCCAATACGGGATTATCTGGTTTGAGCAGCATGGGCGATAGCAGTATCGACGCAGTCGCTGTCATGAGTGGCAACAATATGAAGGTCGTGTCGCAAAATTTTCGGGGTGGTGAAGCGACCGCAATTATGGGCTCAGTAGAGATCGATTTACGCCAGGCATCTATTCAGTCTGAAGCAGTCTTGCAAGTCTTTGCTGTCTGGGGAGGCATCTCTTTAAAAGTACCTGCTGATTGGACCATTGTCAGTAATGGCATACCGATTATGGGCGGGATTGAAGATAAAACTATTCCTCCGATGACGGCGACCAAACGCTTGGTGATTGAAGGTTATGTCGTAATGGGTGGTGTTGAGATCAAAAATTAATTTGTATTTATATAGATCAGGACTTATGCAAAATTTCGCTAGCAAAGTGCTGCAACCCAGTTAGGGCAGTTTTGCGTAAGTTCTATAAATGTAATTGGCTCTATTTATTAGCTTTATTTATATCAAGCACACCGATTAGACCAATGATAAAACCAATTGTCTCTAGCATGCGTAAGTTGATGTGGTACCTGATGGCATGGCTATTGGCTGGCGTGGTGATTGCTGCCTTATTAGTGACAATGGCAAATATTAGTTGGGGAGCAGGTCTTGGGTTTGCCGTCCCGGTTAGTTTGATTTATGGTTTTGTCGCTGCTTCTGCATTCTATGTTTGCCGCTCTTTGCCTTTTGAAAAGCGGCAATTTCTTTTGACGCTGGTGATTTTTGGCGGCGCGTCATTGTTGTCTGGATTGATGTGGCTATTGCTCTGCTACGCATGGAATTATTTGGCGCAAGCAATACGCCATTCATTTTTATATGGTGCAGATACAGATAGTAATTTGGCTGTAAATTTAATTGTAATAACGCAGCCGATGTCAGTCATGTTGTTTGTAGCTGGTTGTGGTTTTTATTTGCTTTCTATCTTAGTGCATGACGTTCTGATTGCACTTGACAATATGCGCCTTGCAGATCGCCGTGCAGCAGAGTCCCGGGTACAGGCGCGTGATGCAGAGTTGCAGGTTTTACGGACACAAATCAATCCTCATTTTTTGTTTAATAGCCTGAATTCAATCAGCGCTTTAACCTCGATTGATCCAGTTGCCGCTCGTACGATGACTTTGGAGTTAGCGCAATTTTTTCGTCAGACTTTGGCTTTGTCGGAAAAAGAACAGATTCCCTTAGTAGATGAAATCACCTTATGTCAGCATTTTTTAGCGATAGAAAAAATCCGCTTTGGTAAAAAATTACAAAGCGATATCCTGGTTAGCGACACTGCGCAAGCGGCATTGATACCGCCTATGTTATTACAGCCTTGTATTGAGAACGCGATCAAACATGGTATCCGTGATTTGACTGAGGGTGGAACCATTACGCTACGCGCAATGACAAGAGGTGACTGGTTACATGTCACGATAGAAAATCCCGTTGATATCAGCCCAAGTGCGACCGTAGGAAATGGCTTAGGCTTAAAAAATAGTCAGCAACGCTTACGTTCTTTGTATGGTGAAAAAGCGCGTATCAGTTGGACAAGAAATACAGAATTCTTTATCGTAGAAATAGCGATACCACTTAGTATCGTCAATCTTTAAAAATACCAAAAAATGATGAATCCTATAAATGTATTGATCGTTGATGATGAGGAATTAGCGCGATGCTTGATCCGGGAATATCTGCGCGCGCATCCAGATATTGTCATCGTAGGTGAGGCAGAGCACGGACTTGATGCGGTGAAGCAGATCAACGCGCTTAATCCTGATTTAATATTTTTAGATATCCAGATGCCTAAGCTGACTGGCTTGGAAGTGCTGGAGCTGACGGGCAGACAGACCGGGGTGATCTTTACTACCGCTTACGATCAATATGCCCTTAAGGCATTTGATCTACATGCGATTGATTATTTCCTCAAACCATTTTCACAAACACGATTTGATGAGGCCCTTGCGCAGGTACGTAAATCAATCGCGCAACTGGTCAATCCGCAAGCCACCGCGATCCAGTAATTGCTGGCTGAGCCGGGCAAACTACTGGACCGTATTTTGATCCGTGACCGAACTCAGGTACATGTTATTCCGGTGGATAAGATGGAGTATGTAGAAGCGCAGGATGACTACATCAGTATTGTCAGCGACGCAAAATCTTACCTGAAGACGCAATCTTTGTCGGAGCTGGAAGCGCAGCTAGATCCGAAAAAATTTGTGCGTGTGCATCGTTCATATTTAATCAATATTGAACAGCTGAAAAGTATAGAACGTAGCACCAAAGACAGTCATGTTGCGATCATGCACTCTGGCAAACAGATTCCGATCAGCCGGACTGGTTATGAGCGCATCAGGCAGATTATGTAAACAGGTCATGTCAGCAGATCATGCAAATTAAATGACACAAAAATCACAATTACTTAGGGCTAATTGAAATAGATAATCACTAAGTTCTGGCGCAAGAAGGCCTTATTATGTTGCGTAAAACTAACGGGCGATATTGGGCAGTAATCGACTATTGTGTGGCATTTACGCACTTTGCCAGCGCTAACAATCGACGAAAAACGATCTAAAAATTGACAGCCGCTACTGATAATTTTTGGTCGCCTCAGATGGAGTATTTTTTGAATAGTTCACTTTTTTCTCAAAAAAACATAAAAAACAATGTTTTTTACCTCACGCAGCGATAAGTCTTTTGCTCGCATTTCATTATCGCTTTTTATTCGCTAGTCCCATCCTAAAAAACAAGTAAAGAACTTGTAAGCAATTGTATTGACTTCATTCCATGACGGTCAGATACTGCAATGCTATGAAAAAGAGACCCTCTTTTTCAGTCTATTTCAATAACGATCCCATAAAGATTCTGAGACTCCGATGAAAAAATCACTCGTATTATTTACTGCGCTGACAGCATTGAGCAGCGCTATCAGCGTTGCTTACGCCAACGAAGGCATGTGGATGCCGCAACAATTGCCAGCGATCGCCAAGCAATTAAAAGCGGCTGGCTTAAAGCTCGATCCTGCCAGCTTAACTAAATTGACTGAGTTCCCTATGGGCGCGATCGTTAGCTTGGGTGGTTGCTCCGCATCGTTTGTTTCGGATCAAGGTCTGGTGATTACTAATCACCACTGTGCTTACGACAGTATTGCCCGTAACTCCACACCAGAACGCAACTATCTGGCTAATGGGTTTTTGGCAAAGACGATGGCGGATGAACTTCCAGCGTCCCCAGGTAGCCGGGTTTTTGTCACTAAGGATGTCAAAGATGTCAGTTCTAAAATCATTAGTCCTGAGGTCGCTAAGTTAGTCGGTAAGGCGCGAGTAGATGCGATAGAAAAGAATGAAAAAGCATTAGTAGCAGAATGCGAAAAAGATGTCGGCCATCGCTGCAATGTTTATCCTTACTATGGTGGCTTAGAGTATTACCTGATCAAGCAATTAGAAATTAAAGACGTGCGCCTGGTACATGCACCAGCCGAAGGTGTAGGTAAATTTGGTGGTGATACCGATAACTGGATGTGGCCACGTCACACCGGTGACTATAGCTTCTTGCGTGCTTATGTCAGCAAAGACGGTAAGTCAGCAGAATTCAGTAAAGATAACGTCCCATACAAGCCTACGCACTATCTGCGTCTGGCTAAAGAGGGCGTGAAAGAAGGCGACTTCGTCATGGTAACTGGTTATCCGGGACGTACCAATCGCCATCGTTTGCCGTCAGAAGTTGCTTATACATTTGACTGGAACTATCCAGCCTATGTCAAAGCCTCTGGCGAACAACTGGCTGTGATCGAACGTGAAACCAAAGATAGCCCGGACAAAAAATTGAAATACGCTGGCATGGTTGCAGGCGTTAACAATTACTATAAAAACCGCCAGGGTATGTTGGATAGCTATGCCGGTAGTGATTTATTAGCCCGCAAGCAAAAAGAACATGCGGACTTGAAGACATGGATCAATGCTGATGCTGGCCGTAAGCAAATGTATGCAGCAGACATCGACGCGATCGAAAAACTCATCGCTGAGCGTGATGCAGAAAACCGCCGTGACTTCTTGCTGGCCTATTCCTCACCTCGTTTGTTAGCTTCTGCACGTAGTATGTATCGCCTGGCAAATGAGTCAACCAAGCCAGATGCAGAACGCAAATCTGGTTTCCAGACACGCGATCTGCCACGCTTTAAAGCGGGTGTCGCCGCGGTAGATCGTAGCTACGATGAGACCGTTGATAAAGCATTGGTACTGAACTTCATGACCAAGTATGCAGCGCAAGCGAGCAAAGACCGCAATGCGAATTTTGATGCTGCCGTTGGTATTAAAGATGGTATGAAAGAAGCCGACATTAAAGCTCTCTTGGATGCAATGTATGCGGGTAGCAAACTGGCGATCAAAGAAGAACGCGCTCCTTGGCTGGAACGCAAACCAGATGATTTCAAAGCTAGTAATGACAGTTTCATCAAAGCTGCTGTTGCGATGTATGACGAAAGTCTGAAGCGTGAAGCACGTGACGAAGAGATGGCTGGCAAAATTCAGCAAGCCTATGCAAATTATATGAAGGCAAAAATCGCTTTCATGAATAGCAAAGGTCAAGCGGTTTATCCTGATGCTAACAGCACTTTGCGTGTTACTTTTGGTAAAGTCGCTGGTCGTCCATATGGTGTTGATGGCACAAGTTGGACCGCCTTTACCAGCCTGCATGGTATCGAGAAAAAAGCGACTGGTACTGGTGAGTTTAATGCCCCACAAAACCAATTGGATGCAATCAAATCCAGCAAATACGGTGCCGACAGCAAATACTATGATGCCAAGTTGAAATCAGTGCCGGTCAATTTTATGGCTACATTGGATATTACAGGCGGTAACTCTGGCTCTGCAGCATTGAATGCCAAAGGTGAATTAGTTGGCTTGGCATTTGACGGCACTTTAGATTCCATCATCTCTGACTGGGATTTCAACGATGCAAACACACGCGATATCCAAGTAGATTTGCGCTATGTATTGTGGGAAATGAAAAACGTTGATAAAGCCGATAACCTGCTGAAAGAATTACGCGTAGAGTAATTAGCTAAAGTAATAAAGAAAAAAGACGCCGTTCTTTGAACGGCGTCTTTTTTTATTTCTATTCAGACTAAAACAGCAACTGGTAGCAAGCGTAGTGTCAATGAGTCGCGATATTCAACGACAAAAACTTATGATGGCAATGCGTTCAGCCGTCCGGCTTCTGCCATTTCTCTTATGACGCGTATCGTATCAATATCCGCTTCCTGATAAGCAGAGCGGCGATATTCGTTGTACATCTCATTCGCGATATCTTCTTCCGCGCTATGACCATCGTCATATAAAAAACGCACGAATAAAGCATCCGGCGAGGGTTCTTCAATCTTCATTAATAGCGACGACTGAGGAATATCCTTCTGCGCTGCTACGTCATACAACACCGAGTCAAGTTCGACAAAACGAACCTCATCGCTAATCACTAAATCGCCATAACGCAGACTACGTGAGAATCCGTTTGTATTGCGTGCAGTGATCGTACTCTCATCAAGGTAAGGCACAAATAACTTGGGAGACTCAGCGCGCAACACCAAGCCACGCCACAATTGTTCGCGCGTAATGACATCGTTCAACGGATTAAGTATGTCGTTAATTTCTACTAAGTGTTCAAATTTCATATGCAAATTCCTTGTGGACAGTGCTTAGTTTACTCTGCTTCTAAACCAATTGCCACGAAGGCGAGTCGAGCCTACTTTTGGCTTTGAGATTGAGTTTCAAATTCAGGCGATCTATGTCGCGATCAAAAACAGAGTATTAATCCGGATAAATTTAACTCACAAAATCACAAAAATTTCATATCAAACGCACGCTCTATGAACCAGATCGCTGCCAGAATGGCGATGACGACCGAGCCACCAATCAAGATTAGCCGCCGATAAAACCAGCTTGTTCTTAATGCAAATGCGACTGGTAAAAATGCGGCAACAATCGCTAACTGACCACCCTCAACGCCCAAATTAAATCCGACCAATGCCAGGATCAAGGCACCTTGCGGCAATCCAAGATCAGTCAACACGCTGGCAAATCCGAATCCGTGTATCAAGCCAAATAAAAATGCCATGACCCAGCGTCGTTCCCGGAATAGAGGATAAATATTATTTAGTGCCGCGATGACTACCGATGCCGCAATCGTCGATTCTACCCAACGCGATGGCAAACTAATGACACCTAAAGTCGCCAGTGTCAGCGTGATGGAATGCGCCAGCGTAAACGCCGTAACGATTTTTAATACCGACCAAAATGCGGGCTTAAAAGCGCTGACGGCCTGCCATTTTTTATCCTGGCGTAACACCACTGCCGGCAGGAGTAAAGCTAACAAAAATAGAATATGATCAAAGCCGATCCAGATATGCCAGACACCTTCTCGGGCATAGTCCACGAATTGTTTGAAGCGACTGACTTCACTGAGCTTGAATTCCTGAGTTGCTTTATCTGGACTAAATATCGCGGTACTGGATTGCCCCTGATAATCGAGCCGTAACAAGCCCTTGTGCTGAGGATCGATATCAAAAAATAGATTATATTTGGCTTGCAATACGCTGATGGGCGCAGGACATTCTGCTTTAAAGCGCATCACTGCATAAGCACCATCTGTATGATCATCCACCAAATGTTCCGTTACTTGTATTGGACAATCCTTGCCTTGCGCTGAGACGTGCAAGCGGGACATGGCATAGGCTGTAATCTCTGAGTGCTTAGCACGAACTTCACCCCAGGTAATTTCGGCATCTCCATTGGCGTCAAGGCCAATCGCAAAATCTAAATCGCGCAGGGCGATATCCCATTGTCCGGTGATAGCGTTGTCCTTTACGCTCAGACTAAGATAACTGTCGCTGGGTTTGTGGGCAGATGCGGTCAGAGCAAAAAACAGACCGGCTAACAAGAGAATTAAGCGTTTCATTGATGAGCTACCTGCATTGCTTGTAGTTGTTTTAATTGCTGACCCAGCTTGATTAAATAAGCGTCTTCTATGTGACTGCTATCGAGCCATTGCAAAACGGCTTGAGCCGCATTGGGGTCTTTGAGTGCTAAGGCGGATTCCAAAAAGATGCGCGCATCACGTGGTTCTAATTGTACTTTCCAGTTTTCTTGCGCCAGAGCCAGTGCTTTTTTAGGATTAGCTTTGACTTGCAGTTCGAATCTGGCTTCTTCTTGCTGATGTACTGTGTCGCCCCTTAGCTGTGCTGCGACATAGCGTGCTGCTAATATGGATTCACTTTCTTTTGCTTCCGGCATATTCAGAGTTCGCTCAGCAAATACCAGGCGCAGCAATAAGTTATCCGAACGAATTTTGTCTTTTAACAGCGTGACCACTTCGGCCGGGCGTTTCTGGTCTAACAGAAAATCTGCATACGCCGCGAGTAGAAATGTGTCTTGAATACCCAGTGCCAATGCTTGTTTGAAATGTACTTCGGTGCGTTCAATTTTCCCTTGCCTCTGACTTAGTTCGGCAAGTCGTATCAGTACCCACAATTGTAGATCGGGCGCGACCTTATCTCCGTCGCTTTGTGCGTCTTTTAAAGCATCGTTAAAAGTGGTGTTTAAGGTATCGTAGGCGCTGGCTAATTTCCCGGTTAAACCATCAACCATGGTTTCGCAGCCGACTACGATCAAATCATTGGTTAGCCCATCCAGCGCGCGGCAATCCGATCTGGCCAAATCATATCGGGCCTGAACAATTTCAATCACCGCTCTCAGCACACGAGCTTGAGGATTTTTTGGATCGCGTGCGATTGCCTTATTCAGATCCGATGTCGCACCAGAAAAATCGTGGCGGAATTGCAACAGCCCTGCACGTAACACCTGGACGTCGATTGGCGGCTCCGGCATATCCCACCAAGGCTTGAGTGCCGCCTCTGCATAGCCCAGATAACGCGGATCGCCTTCTTCCCCAACCATTCCATAATAGCGACGCGCCAGTTTGACAGCGACCTCAACATTCTTTGGGTTGCGCTGCAACTCAGCACGCATCTGCGCCAGCTCACGTGCCACAGGATCATTGGGCTTAAATGGTAGTCGCTCCAGCACGGTCGCGTCATTGGGCGGGATGTGCACTGCTGAAAATGCTGTTGCTGCAGTGCAAAACAAGAGGCAAGTAATGACTAAATGCCGAGGAAGAATATGAGCGGAGAAAGGCATAAAAAAAATCCTAAAACTGATACTGTTGCTAAGTATGGTTGCGCGGATGTCAGGTCAACAAGCAAGATTGCAGATATTTCTATGAAGTGTATGTTGTTAAAGCAGTTGATCAGTATTTAACAAAGATCGCTAATTGTCTCCTTAATTGCTTCATTATTTTGTGTGTTACTTTCGGGTCAATTCCAGTTCGATTAAAAAAATATAAATCTTTTTAAAAATAAACGTCAACCACTTATAATTACTTTGGGTTAAAGGTACAGGTTCACATGAATAATAGATGTTTAATTTAATAGTTCTAATTACAGGGGTATAAAAATGAAGAAACTCATCGCTGCTTTGGTTACTTGCTTGTTCGCCGCATCCGCTTTCGCTGCTTCTCATACGGCTGCTCCTTCTGCTTCTGCAATGGCATCTGCACCAGCCGCCTCCGCAGCTGCATCAATGGACGCGTCAGCTCCAAAGATGAAGAAAAAACACGCTAAAAAAATGAAAGCTGCAGACGCTTCTGCATCAGCTGCCGCACCGGCCGCATCGAAGTAAACTGTAAGCTACAACAGAGCGGTGTGGATTGATTCACACCGCTATCGATTGCCAATGAGCCTCCTCTTCCCACGAAGACGAGGCTTTTATTTTTTTGCCCAAGTTTATCGTATAGCAATGATGTTGCATTTTTTGTAAATCTTCGCCGTTGGTGTATGAAAAGCTGCTTACTCAGGCGCTTGCCGGCAATTTGATCAGTGCAGCGGCTATACTGAATACGGCTACAATAGTGGCTGTCCAGATATCTCATTACGATCTTCAGATATACCAATTCAGTTCTGCTGTTCTGTTTTACATCACCTCAAAGTACATCCTATTCATGTCCCATGGCCTTAACCAACCCCAACGCGATGCAGTTAATTATATGGACGGCCCTTGTTTAGTGCTGGCGGGTGCGGGGTCGGGTAAGACACGGGTCATTACGCAAAAAATCGCCAACCTGATAGAAAAGCATGGCTATGATCCCAAGCACATTGCGGCGCTGACATTTACAAATAAAGCCGCGCTGGAGATGCAGGAGCGTATCGCCAAGATTTTGCAGGAACCTAAAAAAGCCAAGCAACTCACGGTATCGACCTTCCACTCTCTTGGGGTCAAAATTTTGCGGCAAGAGGCGCGGGCCTTGGGTTTGAAGGACCGGTTTTCGATCATGGACAGCGATGATTGCTTTTCTTTGGTGCAAGACTTAGCAATCACGACAGATAAGCAATTGATACGCCGTATTCAGACCGCGATGTCGCTCTGGAAAAATCGATTGATCGATCCTGAGCTGGCAATCCAGCAAGCGCAGGATGAAGATGAGGCAACCGCCGCCCGGATTTATCGCAGTTATGTAGCGACCTTGTCTGCTTACCAGGCGGTTGATTTTGATGATCTGATCCGCCTGCCTGTTGAGTTATTCCGTACCAACGAACAAGTACGCGATAAATGGCAGCGGCGTTTGCGCTATTTGCTTGTGGATGAGTATCAGGATACCAATACCTGTCAGTACGAACTGGTTAAACTGCTAGTCACCGGCATAGGCAAAAAACCGATGTTCACTGCCGTGGGCGACGACGATCAGGCGATTTACGCCTGGCGCGGTGCAACGATAGAAAATTTGAAGACGCTGGGTATCGACTTCCCCGATTTAAAGCTGATCAAACTGGAGCAAAATTACCGCTCCAGTACCCGCATTTTGCAGGCAGCGAATTCTGTTATTGGCAATAATCCTAAATTATTTGATAAATCGCTCTGGTCCGAACACGGGCTCGGTGATCCGGTCAAAGTCTTGGGTATGCAAGATGATGAGCTAGAGGCGGATCAAGTCGCTATCATGATTTCTGCCCATCGCTTTGAGCGTCGCGCCAAATGGTCGGATTACGCTATTTTGTACCGTGGCAATCATCAGGCGCGCGTGATTGAGAAGGCTCTGCGTAAAGAGCGCATTCCTTACACTATCTCTGGCGGACAAAGCTTTTTCGATAAAGCGGAGATCAAAGATATTATTTCTTATCTGCGTCTGATCGCTAACGAAGACGACGACCCGGCCTTCATCCGTGCTATCACCACGCCCAAACGCGGTGTCGGTCAGGCTACCTTAGAGGTGTTAGGCGCGTTTGCCGGACAATGGCAATGCTCTTTATTTGAAGCCGTATTCAAAGGTGGGATAGAGGCGAAATTGACCGACCGCCAGCTCACTCCTTTACGTGATTTCTGTACCTTCATCAATCAGGTTGAAGCACATGCGCACCGCGAAACCCATGCAGGAACCTTGCTCGACGATCTGATGAAAGAGATCAATTATGAAGGCTATCTTTACGACAGTTTTGATGATAGAGCGGCGCAAGCCAAATGGCAAAATGTACTCGATTTCACCAACTGGCTCAAAGAAAAAGGCAGTGGCGGCAAAGAAGGTACCGACGATCATCGCAGCCTGTTGGACTTAACCCAAATGGTCGCATTGATGACCATGATGGAAGGCAAGGATGAAGACCCCGACGCCGTCAGAATGTCCACCTTACATGCGTCCAAGGGGCTGGAGTTTCCCCACGTGTTTTTGGTCGGAGTGGAAGAGGGCATCTTGCCGCATAAAGGCGACCTCGATGCGCCGGTAGAAACCATCGCCGCCCGTATCGAGGAAGAACGTCGTCTGATGTACGTCGGCATCACACGCGCTCAGCGTAGTCTGCATATCACTTGGTGCAAAAAGCGCAAACGTGCTAGTGCGCCGGTGCATTGCGATGTCTCCCGCTTTATTAAAGAGATGAAATTAGACGAGGGCGATGCCGTGCCGACCGAGGCAGAAACGATCACGCCGCAAAATCGTCTGGCGAATTTGAAAGCCTTGTTAAGTCGTCCAAAAGAATAAAATTGAGAGATATTTATGTCGATTTAAATATACTCTCAATTATTTTTATAGAAATAGCCGGCGGATTCAGCTACGAAGAGCAACATTGAATAAAAAGTCAAAGGGTCAGATGCGATAGCATTCATGCCTTTTGACCAGCCAGTCGAAAGTTGCCGAATATGCGCTA
>NZ_JBEONP010000064.1:0-18682 GCF_040544435.1 Undibacterium sp. GrIS 1.2 | reverse complement strand
TGCCTCGGCTATCGAACGCCGTTTGAGGTTTTTTATAATTTGGATATACTCCCCCTAAAACTTACCTCCCGTTGCTCTTCGTAGCTGAATCCGCCGCCTTATTGTCCAATGATTACTTGGACGACTTAAATATACTAATGGGGAGTAATCTGGTTTCAAGATGCGTTTGGCAAGCAAAGAATACCGTGCACACTTGAAGATTGATTTTATTTCCATCTGATGAAAACTATTTTGAAATGACGAGTCAGACCGACGATAAGCTAGTTTCTGTTGACGAGCAAAGTACAGAGCCGCAAGCAGGACAAGGGGTGATTGAGCAAGCATTCATATCAACATCGCCATCAAACCCGTTAAACGCAGCAAACGGCTTGCCTCATTATTGCAAAACCGAGTTACAAGATTTCTGGCGATTTATTAAACGTCCTACCCGGCGTTTGAGACCATCATCAAATGCCGGAGGACGCTGGCAGAGGCTAGCTTTTTTTCTGTTCCTAAGTGTGTTGTTCTACATCGTTTATATGTTCACGATAGGATGGGCAATTGATGCACTGACGAGTATTACCTCGGATTTAGATTTCTCTAATTTAAAATTATTTGCCTTTGCCGCATTGATCATGGCACCCATTTTGGAGGAACTAATTTTCCGTCTTGGGCTAAGAAATGCGACCTACACCTTATTTTTCGGACCTATCTTAGTGACGATTTTTTCGGGCAGTTTTTTCGTCACGCTGGGATTGACGGCTGTGATCGTTTTAATGGCGTTGGTGTTTGAAATTCAAGAACGCTATAGAGCTAGAAATGGAAAATCGGGGCATAATTTTTATCTGGGACGCCAGTTTATCCAGGCTTACCCTAAAGTATTTTGGCTATATGCATTTGCTTTTTCGTTCGTACATATTGCCAACCACAGCTTTGACGATGCCTCAGGGTTTCTGGTAATTTTTGCTGTTATTCCACAACTAGTATTGGGCATTTTTCTTAGCTACTTACGCTTACGTGATGGCATTACCAGCGCGATGAGCCTGCATTTTTTGAACAATCTGCTGGCCGCTAGTCTGATTTTTATTTCGCCAGATTCTTAAGCGAAAATCTCAATCGACCTCAGACTTAATGATGGCGATTAGTCTGCCTTATTTGTTTTCCTTGCTTCCCTTGCTTTCCAATCCGCACGCGATATTGCATACGTAGCCACGTCCATCTCGTTCCAGCGCTCAATGCCGCGGTACTGCATGCCAAGTTTTTTCATGACATTGGCAGACCCGATATTCTTCTGATCGCAGACGGCAAACAGTGAGTCGCCACCGATCTGATCAAAGGCAAATGCTGCCATCCGCTGCGCTGCCTCGGACGCAAAACCTTGTCCCCACTTATTTTGCCGCAGGCGCCAGCCAATTTCTAAAGGATTTGCCGGATCACGTCCCAAATACTGTATGCATCCAGCACCGATAAGCTCATTAGTCTCCTGCTCAATAAAACTCCACCAGGAAAATCCGAATTCTATCCAGCGTGCTTTGATGCGCTCAATCATCGCGATTGTTTCTTCACGGGTCTCGGGTTTGCCGGTGATATAGCGCATGACTTCTGGATCGCTATTAAGGCGAAAAAGACCATCAAGGTGCTCATCATTAAAAGGTTCAAGACGTAGGCGTTGGGTGTGCAATAGGCTCATGTGAAGACAATCATCGGAGGTGATAAAGTTTTTCAGACGCATTGCCGACTCAGCCATCATGAATCGAGATTAGTAATGCGACGTAATATTAAAAATTGATCATAAATTTATCACGACAATTGTGGCGTGAATTCACTACATTGTTGTTTTGGTCGCTTTGGGGGACTTTTGACCGTACATGCAAGCCTCGACTTTTGTCTCCTCTAGTAATGAAGACACAAGCTTTGGTATATCATCACTCATAGCCTTTGACTGTGCATTACAGCGATACCAGTCTGACTCTTCCAACTGATCGACGCTATAGCCAACTCATGAACCCAAAATTGTCTGATCATAAAACCGATCGTAACGACGATCGTTGCCAGAACTTGTTAGCGCTATATCGTACAAGTCTGACTAATATTGCTCGACACCTTCCGCTCTCTCAAATTTTGATACAGATCATCACCGGTATTGAGGCGCAATATTCTCAGACCATGGGGGCGATCTTTGTGACGGGTGACACCGGCCAGCCGATGGAGCTTGTGACTGGCCCCAGTTTGCCACAAGAGTTTTTGTTATCTGTCAGTACCGTCGTTGTCGATAGCAGCGAGATACACGCCTCTGAACATGAATTTGAGCCTGAGCCTAAATCTGAATCGGTCGATCCGCGCATTGCTGGCAGCGTGTTTTGGAGCCAGCTTCAAGTGCTGGCAGTACGGCATGATCTGCGCATTGATGTTTCTATGCCGATTGTGAGTGCACACCATACACTGCTTGGCGTATTTGTTTTGTTTTCCCGGCCTGGCGAGACATTACCCCCAGGGGATCGCACCATCGTGGCCGAGCTTGCCAGTGTGTTGGCAATTGCGATTGAACGTCATCATGACCAGTTAAAACTATTGATGGCCGAGCAGGCAACGCGCCATAGCGAAGTCAGTATGAGTCGCATGGCCTTGGCGATTGAAGGCAGTGCGACTGGTGTCTGGGATCGTAATCTGCAGACTGGAGAAATCCATTATTCATCAGGATGGAAAGCCCTGATCGGTTACACCGATACAGAAATATCGAATCGTATTGAAGACAGCTATCTGCGGGTTCACCCAGATGATCTGGCCTATGTACAGGCAAGCATCCGGGCACATTTTGAAGGCAAGACCGATAGCTATGCGGTCGAACACAGGCTGCGTTGCAAAAACGGCAGTTACATCTGGGTCGCCAGTCGTGGCAAAATCGTGCAGCGTGATCCCGATGGCAGACCGCTGCACATGATGGGTACGACCACCGATATCACGACCATGCGTGTGCTATCGGATCGCTTGCAACAAAGCGTTGATCTGGTGACTTGTTTGACGAACGAAGTGTCGGGGCTCGCTTACCAATATCAGCGCTCGTCTGATGGTGCCGAGCGATTTTCTTATGTCAGTGAAGGCATCAAAGATATCTACGAACTGTCGCCTGACCAGATGAGCGAGGCAGCAGCGCTGATCCATCAATTGGTTTACCCCGACGATCTCGCCGCTTATTGCACCAGTATTGCTGTGTCGGCGCAGAATTTGCAGCCGCTACATTTAGAATTCAGAGTTAATTTACCGCAACAAGGTTTGCGCTGGCGACAGATGGATGCCCGTCCGCGTCGCTTGCTTGATGGCGGCACGCTGTGGCACGGTTTTGTCACCGACGTGACCGAGCACAAACGCATACAGATGGAGTTACAAGAGCATGCCACGATTGATTTCTTGACCCAGATACCTAATCGCCGCTATTTCATGGGGCGGATGGAGGAAGAGCTGGCACGGCTGCAACGTGCTGCCACCAAACCCTCTGCCGTGCTCATGTTTGACCTTGATCATTTTAAAAACATCAATGATCGTCACGGCCATGCTGCCGGTGATCTGGTACTCAAACATTTCGCCAATATTTTGCGCGACGAGCTCCGCAAGAGCGACGTCGCAGGCAGAGTCGGCGGAGAAGAGTTCGCGGTCGTTTTATCTGGGGCTGATGTACATGACGCCAATATCTTTGCACAGCGGGTCCAAAAGCAATTGCTGGAGACCCCGTTCAACGCCAACAACCAGATGATTCCCGTCACTGTCAGCATCGGCATTGCCATGATGTCTGACACCGACACAAGCCCCGACGCCGCCTTATCCCGCAGCGATATGGCACTGTATCGCGCCAAAGAAAGCGGCCGGAATCGTATCACCATCGCTGCGCAATGATGTTGGCGATTGATCTGCAAAATTGGCTCTAAATTACTATACTCCCCTTATTTTTTAATGAAACTGGCTAATTGTCCAGATTTTAATTGGACATCTTGCATATACATGGTGGGAGTATTTATTTTTTCTCTATGCGGATATACGGTATTTCGAGGGAATTGGATGTCAGTCAGTCTTAGGTGAGTCTGGGTTGCCGCACTAAGAAATACGGCTATTTGATGTTACCTCTTACCCAGTTAATTTCGCTTAAGCTGATTGCCTAAATATGCCGCAATTTTGGTTTCGCAATTCACGATGCCTTCTGTCGATAAATCAAATTTTCCGATTAAATCATCGAAGGTGCCAAACAGATATTTTTCTTCTGGGAGGATTGCAACCAGATTATTGCTGGTATTTTTGTCTGCTACCTGCGTGACATTAAACGACTGGAAATAAAGCGTCTTGTAGGTGTGTGCGTCGACCAATCGCGCCGCCATGACCACCCAAGGCGCATAACTGCTTTTGAGCAGAGGACTTGAATAGCCGACCGGTCCATAATTAACAAACAAAATTGCATCGGCATCTGTCTGCACTTTTGAGAAATCCAGTGTCTTTTTATCTTCCATCAAGATAGGCCGTTGCTTATCCAGATAAACGGTTTCGTAACCACTTTGGCTTAGTTCTTTCTCTAGCGCAGCCAGCATCTCGGGCACAAACGTGATGCCTTTGGCTTTCATCAATTCAAGATATTGCGCTTGCTGAGATCCATTTTTTGCACTCTCAGCACCGCCTTCGAGCAAGGCAGGCAGAAGACCGCCGATTCGCTGTCCTACCGCTATCGCCATGTTGGCATTTTTTACGGTGATTCTCTGCGATGGCGTAATGCGCAGAATCGCAATTTTCTTCAGGTCCGGATTGCTAGCGGCATCAAAACTGATTTTTTCAGTCACATCGGCCAACGCTAGCGAGGGGGATGCCACAAGCAGAGCAAATGTAATAGTCAGCAACCGGCGAAATAACTGATGCGTCATTGGACGTCTTTCTAAGATATAAGTGTTAAAGGGCTTTCATCAATTGAGAAAACTCTAAGAGGCAGCAGATTTTTCGCTGACAAGATTCTTCATCTCGAAAGCATGTGTTTTTACTTCGTTGATGAATCGATCCGCAATAAGCTTACGCCGACCGACAAGATAGTGCAAATGTGACGGTGACGACTTAATAGCCAATCAGCTTTTCTACAACATTGTTCATTGCTCAGTGATGTTCTGTCTTGAAGTGAATCAACAAACTATCTAACGCTGGCCGGATTTTTTTACTGGATAAAACCTGAAATGAGTCTTCGTGCTTTATCAGCTTAGGTAGGTTTCTTTTCAGCTCTGGTTGGCATTTTTCTAAATCCTTTGTTAAGGTAAGGATTCGCTCATTTTAAAACGATCCCAAGATGCCTTTTGCCATGAAATTTTTAAAAAATTTTCACACACCGACAGCTCATCGGTTGTTCTATTTTTTGTTGATGCTGAGTATCTGCCTGACTTTGTCGATACAGCCGGCTCGCGCGCAGTCCGTTGCATTTACTTTCGACGATGGTCCTAAGGTTGCCGGTACGCCTATATTGTCTGCTGTCGAGCGCAATCAGGCACTACTTAATGCGCTGGCTAAACATGGAGTGAAAGCTGCACTGTTTGTCACCGCGGCAAATGGGGCAAATCAGCCTGCAGGCTATGCGCTAGCCAAAGCATGGGGTGATGCTGGACATGCGATCGGCAATCACACGATGACGCATCCTGATCTGCATAACAACAAACTCAGTCTGATGGAATATCAGCAAGAGATTCTTGACTGTGATCGAATCATCAGCACGCTGCCCGGTTACCAGAAATGGTTTCGCTACACGTATTTGCGCGAAGGCAATACACCAGAAAAACGCGATGGCATGCGGGCTTTTTTAAAACTCCATGGATACCGGAACGCGTATGTCAGTCTTGATACCAGCGATTGGCGGCTAGATGACAAACTCATCGAGGTACTAGATAAAAATCCGCAAGCCGATCTTAGCGATATCAAGCAAGCCTACCTCAGCCATATACGTCAGCGTGCACTCGCCTATCGTGCGCTGTCACAGCAATTGCAAGGGCGTGATATTCCGCAGGTCATCCTGTTACACCACAATCTGATCAATGCATTGTGGCTCTCTGATGTGATTACACAATTTAAAGAAATGGGCTGGAGTATTGTCACGCCGGCGACGGCATTCGCAGACCCGGTGTATCAGCTGATGCCAGATCGCCCGGCGCCCGGTCAGAGTTTGTTGTTGTCAATGGCAAGGTCTTTAGGGCTAGGTAAGTTTGATGGCTGGATGCGGCTGGTCGATGACGGTGATACAGAGATCGAGGCGTTGAAGGCGCAGGGTTTGTAAGTTGATGTTGGTATTGCTTATTATCGCTGCGCCGGAATAACGGATGGACGTAACATGCGATTGTTAGATTTGTCAGACTTGTCAGGCGTAAAAAAGCCGTATCAGGCAATGCGTGATACGGCTTTTTATTATTTCAATAATTAAAAAAACTATCTCTTAAATTTCGCTTCAGCAATCCGGTCTGCTACTACGCTAGTCGCCAAACCTTCTGCATCGGCGCGGGCAAATACTTCTGCCAAGGTATCGCCAATACGACGTACATGAGCATCCATACCGTCTTCTGGTGTGTTCAGATATTCGTAGCAGACCTTGATGATGCCACCAGCATTGATGACAAAATCAGGTGCGTACAAAATCCCTTTTTGACGGCAAGCTTCACCCATGTCGGCAGTGGCTAACTGGTTGTTGGCAGCGCCAGCTACGATAGTCGCTTTCAGGCGTGACAAGGTGTCTGGATTTAAAGTCGCACCCAATGCGCAAGGGGCGTAGATGTCGGCCTGCACATCGTAGATCGCGTCGATGCCAACGATTTCTGCGCCTAATTCTTCCTGAGCGCGATGCAATGCGGCCTGATCGATATCTGCCACGATCAGTTTAGCGCCAGCCTCATGCAGGCGACGGGCGTAGTCGTAACCGACATGACCCAGACCTTGCAAAGCCACAACCAGACCTTCCATGCTGTCGCGTTTCAGTTGATGCTTGACAGCAGCTTGCGCACCGACGAAACAGCCCAGAGCAGTAAATGGTGACGGATCGCCACGGTCACCCAAGCCTGCAACGAACTTGGTTTTTTTAGCGACGTTTGCCATATCGGCTGGGCTAGTGCCCACATCTTCTGCTGTGACATAACGGCCGCCAAGGCGCTCAAGGGCTTCGCCCAAGGCTTCAAACAGGGCAGGGGTTTTGTCTGCTTTTGGATCGCCGATGATGACGCTTTTGCCGCCGCCGATAGGCAAGCTAGCAACCGCGTTTTTATATGTCATGCCGCGTGACAGACGCAATACGTCATTAATGGCCGCGGCTTCGTTGTCGTAGTTCCACATACGGCAACCGCCCATTGCTGGGCCTAAATTCGTGTTGTGAACCGCAATAATGGCGCGTAGGCCAGATTTGGGTTCGGAGGCAAAAACCACTTGTTCGTGGTCATCAAAATTGAGTTCGTTAAATACAAAAGCGGTCATGCTTATGGCTCCGATCGGTCATGCATCGCTCATTCCGATAAGAATGGGGATGACGTGCCGCAAAAATGGTGATTAAGAAATAAAAAATAAGTACAAAATAAGGGCAAAAATACAGCATGTCATCGGCGGCTATGTGGTGCTGCCGATGACAAAAGGCGGTGATTGTGTCACGCGGGTGGAAGTATAGGGGATAGGGGGTGGAAACTCAAATTGCTGACGGGCGACTATTTAGGAATCTTGCTCAAATCCATGAAAAGCATATTCCATCTATGCCCGTCAGGATCACAAAAACCGCAGCCATACATGAATCCATTGGACTCCTTAGGCTCGGCGAATATCGTTCCGCCCGCCAATGTGACGCGATGCGCCATATCATTGACCTGTTCCCGGCTGGTGGCACCTAAGGAAAATAAGACTTCAGTACCCTTACTGGTGTCGCAGAGACCATTGCTGGTGAAGCCAGAAAACATCTCTTGAACGAAGAGCATCAAGACTACTTTCTTATCGCCAATGGTGAAGCTGGCAGAATGTTCGCTATTTCCTGGCCCCGGATTGCGCGTAAAACCAATTTCAGTGAAGAACGCAGCCGACTTGGCGAGATCTTTCACCGGTAGATTTAACCAGATATCTTGTGTCATGTGTCGGTTCCTCGGGTTTGTACGTGGATGATGTAGGGCAGATATAGCCTACCTGAATCGGGAGTTGCGGTCAGTGAGCGGCCATCGATTAGCGACCACTATTCAGTGACTAACATTAACTGTGTTCGGCACGGTATAGCAAGGAGTAACGACCTCCTGCTACGCCTGGCTCGTCCTCCAGAATACCAATTTTGTTCATGCCGATTTTCTCCAGCACGCGTATGGACGGCGTGTTGAGTGGCCGGACTAAGGCAGAAATATCTGGAGCATTTAAATCTGCAAATGCGTATCGTAAAGTTTCAGTAGCGAACTCGGTTGCATACCCGTTGCCCCAAGAATCTACTCCGAATCTATAGCCAAGATTTAAGGTATCTTTATCGCCATACATCTTGAAAGCCAAGCCACCATAGCCAATAATTTTTTCAGGCTGATCAGCGCTTGAGATTGCCCACTGGCCGAACCCATGTTGCTCCCAATGTGTGATCCATGTGGCTAATACGGTTTTAGCCTGGTCAAGATTTGGATATGGTCCGTGCGGGTTGTAAGCATTCGTTCGTGGATCGCCATAAATAGCAAAGAGATTTTCGGCATCGTCTGCAACTGGGCGCCGTAAGAGTAAACGTGATGTTCTCATTGGGTGTGGTGTTTGAAGGGTAAAGTATTGTGATGATCATTTTGAATATTAATCGTCACAAAAAGTCAGAGTCACTTTTGGTCTGAAAAGCCAGATGTAACATAGATCAAATCGCTTATGCCTTAAAAAGAGAAGCAAATTGATAAAATAATTTTAGAGATTAATTTATATTCTATCAATGAAATTTTAAAAAATGAAATAATCTCCGTTCATCGATGAAAGTCAGTTGATCACCGCAATTTACCCCTAACAACATGGCGTGTATGATTCCCGCATGAACTTACCTACTCACTCCGCTGATGACTCGAATAATTCGGGTGATGCAGCGTCTTTCACTAGCGTTTCCCCGGAGTCGCCTTCAGCAACCGATAACACTTTATCCGAGGCAGCAGAACCGGATGACTTACCCGAACCAATGTTGCCGCCTTACGAGGGGGTGTCCTTAAAGAACGTCTTCGTGATCACTACTGTCGCAATGGCTGAGCAGGCGCGCATTGCTTTAATGGCAGCGGATGTGCTGGGCTTTGATACGGAGTCGCGCCCGACTTTTGTTAAAGGTCAACATTCTAGCGGGCCGCATTTGATACAGCTGGCGACCGATACGCAGGCGTTTTTATTTCCGGTTTTGGATTCGCTTTATTTAGAGCCGGCCAAACAGGCGCTGGAAGCCAGTCATATATTAAAAGTAGGTTTTGGTCTGGGTGACGATCAGAGCCGTTTGCGTTCTCGTCTGGGGATCGCGCCACAAAATGTGCTTGATCTGTCGCGTGCAATGCGTAAGAAAAAGGGTAGTGACATGGGCGCGAAGTCGGCTGTGGCCTTGTTCTTCGGGACGAAGCTACAAAAGTCGAAAAAGATATCCACCTCAAACTGGTCATTAGCGCCATTGACTGAGCGCCAAATCAAGTATGCCGCAGATGATGCCCAAGTGGCTTTGCTGACTTACCGACATTGGTTGGCATTGCAGTCGTAGTCAATGCCTTAATCGACACTATTTTTTATTATTATTCAGTATGTTTATGCCGCGAGTGCTGCTTCGCTTCGACTAATTTGAGGCGTATGCGGGGCAGCCTTGCTTTGCAGCCTCAGAGCCAGCTCTTGCGTATATTTTGCCTGTGCCTTAACGCAAAAGCCGCCGGAATAGGGATTCATAAAACCGTGGTTAGTATTAGGGGCTAACTCCACTAAAAGTTCTGCTGTTTTGTTCTGGCGCAACTGATGTAGGAGTTTTGCAGGATCAAACGCGGCTTCCCGTTCGGCCAAAATCAATCGGGTGGGGCAGAGCGCTTGCAGATGTGTGTATTCGCGTATGCGTGATCCATAAAATAAGTGTGCCGAAGCTATTTTTCTGGCTAAGCTGCTAGCAGCAACCATCCACAATGCGCTGGCGCCAACACTAAAGCCGATGACGTCGAGCTTATTTTCTGGATTATGTGCTGAATTTTGTTCCGCATTATGTTCGGCGTTATGTTTAGCCTCAAACTGCTGCTCTTCTAAAAGAGCGATGATCTTTTCTACATAGCGCGTCAATCCGCCTTGCGCAATAAACGCTTGATAAGCGACTTGCTCTGAACGGAAATCACTTTGCTCGTCATCAAAAGGTGAGATCACCAGACAATCTTGTCCCAGACTACGAACCAGGCTTGCCAGCGCCGGGGTTTTGCCAAAGACATCTGTGGCGATTAATACAGTCATAAATTTTAAACAGCTTTGGCAGCAGGTATTGTTTGCAATGAGCGTTTGCGCTCGGCTTGCAGTTGACTCGCGATGAGTCCCTGAGTGCCAATTTGAGAAGCAAAATAAGAAAGAGGCGCAGACTACTGGACTCGTCTTAAAACCACAAGTGTTTATTCAAGTCTATATTGAAGTTGTGACATCAGTGCTCGTCTATATTTGCACTGATTTTTGCACTGAGTTACGGCGAATTTGGCAAGTCAAACACAAAAAATGTGTCATTCCTGGCCGGGTTAAAAATTATCCTCATTGAGTGATTGACACCACGATCTGGTCTGGTAATACTCCGTTACATTTTGTTGAACTTCTGAAACATAAGAGGTTCACACCAGACAGTCAAAATCAATAATCAAAAGCTACTACTCTAGGGAGATTCTTCTATGTTGCGTCAAACGCTGATCGTCATTGCACTCGCCTCAACTCTTGTCACGGCTTGCAGCAAGAACGATAAAAATGGAAAAGATGATGCAGCTAAAGCTAGTGCAAGTGCAAAGGCCAGCGCTAGCTCCAGCAATAGCTCTGGCACGGCTGAGCAAAGTCGTTTGCGGATTTCCCCCGAAGATATGTTGTTGATACAAAATAGCGCCTTGTCTTCTGGCCCAGTGATTACCGGCTCCGTCCAGCCAGAGCGCAAAGCGGATTTGCGTGCTGAGTTATCCGCAGTCGTTTTGCAGGTGCTAAAAGAAAATGGCGAAGTCGTAAAACGGGGTGATTTGCTGGTGCGCCTGGATGATACCTCGATCCGCGACAGCCAGCATTCTGCAGAAGAAGCGGCGCGGGCATCTGCGCAATCGTTTGATCAGGCGGAGCGCCAGTTTCAACGTTTAAAAACTTTGCGCGCGTCTGGCATGGTATCGACCCAATCTCTAGAAGATGCCGAAATCCGCCGTAACAATGCGCAGAGCGATCTGGTCGCGGCAAAGGCCAAAGTAGTTCAGGCCAAACAGCAAATGCAACGTACAGAAGTGCGCGCCCCATTTGACGGCATCGTCAGCGAGCGCAAAGTGTCTGCCGGTGACACAGCTCAGATCGGTAAAGAATTAATGAAGGTCATTGACCCGACCAGCATGCGACTGGAAGGCCTGGTGTCTGCCGATAAAGTGAATGAAGTCAAAATCGGCCAGGCAGTCATTTTCCATATGAATGGCTACGGTGACCAAGAGTTCAGCGGAATAGTAAAGCGGGTTGATACCGCCGCCAACCCGACTACGCGTCAGGTTGAGGTATTGGTTGCATTGACTGGCGAAACGCAGCCACGTGTCTCAGGTCTGTATGCAGAGGGTCGTATCGAGGCCGGTAGCACTCAAACGATGATGATTCAACGTTCTGCCTTGGTCTTGGATGGCGACAAAGCCTATGCTTGGCAGATTAAAGATGGCGCAATTAAAAAAGTCAGCCTGATCTTGGGTACCCGTGATCCACGTCATGGTGATTATGAAATCCGCTCTGGCTTAGCCGTTGGCGACAACGTCATCCGCAGTCCTTTATCTACATTGAGTGACGGTCAAAAGGTTGACCTGATTGCTGCACCAGCGAGTGTAGAGCTAAAACCTGGCGTAACCGCTGCGTCAACTGTGGCTGCAAGCGCGGCTACCGCGTCGGCTAAAGTGACGGAGAAATAATATGTTCTTATCTGACTTCAGTATTAAACGTCCGATCGCGATGATCGTGATTATTGTCGGTTTGATGTGCGTCGGTTTGCTGGCGCTGAAAAAACTCAAGGTCAACGAGCGCCCTAATGTAGAAATTCCTGCTTTGATTGTGTCCTTCCCTTATCCGGGTGCATCGCCGGAATCGGTCGAACGCGAGATTATCAATCGGGTAGAAAAGTCACTGCAAAGTATTTCTGGTGTAGACAATATCGACTCTACTGCCAACGAAGGTAGTGCCACTATCGTGCTGGGATTTACATTTACCAAAAATATGATCGAGGCAGCGGAAGAGGTACGCAACGCGATTGGCGCAGTCCGCTACAAGTTGCCGACGGAAATGCGCGAGCCGATTTTGCAGCGGATCGATCCGAATGCACAGCCTATAATGCAATTGGCCTTGTCCTCCAGCACCTTAAACCATGCTGAGATATCGCGGATGGCAGAAGATCAGTTGGCAGATAAATTTCGCGCCATTGATGGCGTCTCTGTGGTCACGGTAAATGGGTCTTTAAAACGTGAGCTGAGTATTTTGCTGCGTGCACAAAAAATGCGCGAGTACAACGTTTCCGCAGCAGAGGTCGTTAGCGCTTTACGTAACCAAAACACCACTGCACCGGTAGGTAAAGTCCGCGGCAAACTCAATGAAGAAAGCATCCGTCTGATTGGCCGTATTGAGTCGCCTGCCGAGTTTGAACAAATCGTGATCAAGCAGCGCGGTAGCGAGGTCGTCAGACTGGCGCAAGTCGCCACGATTAAAGATGATTTTGCAGAAATCAACGGCTTTAGTATCCGCAACGGCAATGCCAACGTTGGTCTTGCCATCACTCGCTCACGCGATGCCAGTACGGTGAGCGTAGCGAATAAGATCCGTGATCTGACTACCGAGATCAGCAAGACTCTGCCTGCCGGTACCAAGTTTGAAGTGACCCAGGACGGTGGAAAAAACGCCGAGAACAGTCTGAACAACGTGATCGATTCACTGATGTTTGGTGCGGTCTTAACGATTTTTGTGGTGTATGTATTTTTAAATTCCTGGCGCTCTACCTTGATCACGGCGCTCAGCTTACCGACCTCGGTAATTGCTGCTTTTATTGCGATCTGGCTGTGCGGCTTTACTTTAAATTTTATGACTTTACTGGGTCTGTCGCTAGCGGTCGGGGTCCTGATTGATGATGCCATTGTGGTACGCGAAAATATCGTCAGGCATATGGAGATGGGATCAGACCGGCGCACCGCTGCGCTCAACGGCACCAGTGAAATTGGTCTTGCCGTTGCCGCGACCACATTCTCTATCATTGCCGTATTTATCCCTGTGGCGTTTATGCCGGGTGTCTCTGGCGAATGGTTCCGCCCATTCGCATTAACTGTGACCAGTTCCGTTCTGGTCAGTCTCTTTATCTCCTTTACGCTGGACCCGATGTTGTCGGCGTATTGGGGTGATCCTATCGGTCACCATGAAAAACCGAAGACAGGATTGAGTCTGCAACTCGCCAAATTTAATACTTGGTTTGATCATCAGGCTGATCGTTATGGTCGCATCATTGCCTGGGCTTTACATCACCGCATCTGGATGGCGTTGATCGCTATTATGAGTTTGGTACTGGCAATTGGCTTGTTCGGAAAATACGGCGGTACCAGTTTTTTCCCTGCCTCTGACAACGGTACGATCATCATTAATGTACGTACACCATCGAGCTCCAGTATTGATTATGCCCGCTTAAAAGTAGAAGCCGCAGCGACACTGGCACGCACGATTAAAGAGACAGTTGCCACCAACAGCAATGTTAATTCAGCCGGTGGACGTGTGTATGTGGATATCGGCAAAAGTACGCTGCGCAAACGATCTGCAGTTGAAATCGGTGCCGAACTGCGTAAGCTAGTTGGTAGCCTGATCGGTGCAGAATATGTCGTGCAAGAAGACTTGAGCAATGGCGGCGGTAAGCCTGTTCAGATCAATTTTTACGGTACAGATTCTCGTAAATTGCTCCAGATTACCGGTGACTTTATTGAGAAATTACGCGCAGTCAATGGCGCGGTCGACGTCGGCTTGTCTGAGCAAGATCCTAAGGATGAATTGCAGATTGAACTCAATCGTGGCTTTGCCAATGCCCTGGGGATTTCTGTCAACGACACCGCACAAGCTTTGCGTGTAGCGTTTGCCGGGGTTGAGGTAGGCGACTGGGTAGATCCCACTGGCGAGGCGCGTGACGTGGCAGTGCGTTTGCATCCAGATGACAGAGTCAGTGCCGAAAACATCGAGCATTTGCCGGTAGCAGTCAGCGGTAGCGACAAGATGGTGCCACTCGACCAGATCGCTAAAATCACAATGGGTAAAGGACCGGCCAAGATCGAGCACTCCAACGGCAAACGGACGATTACCGTATCTGCCAATACACAAGGGCGCTCGCCTGGTGAAGTCACGACGGATGCCTTGGCGATTGCGAAAGCGATTAACTTCCCGCCGGGCTTTGGCTTGGAGTTAACTGGCTCGACCAAAGATCAGAAAGAATTATTCACCGAAATGATCACCGCTCTGATCATGGGAATCGGCTTGATGTATCTGATATTAGTCATGCAATTTGGCTCTTTCACCGCACCCTTGGCCGTGATGTTGTCACTCCCTTTAAGCTTGATCGGCGTCATGATTGCACTGCTATTGACCCACTCCACCATTAATCTGATGAGCTTAATCGGCATCATTATGCTGATGGGGCTGGTCGCAAAAAATGCCATCTTGTTGCTGGACTGCGCCCGCAAACGTGAGCAAGAAGGGTCCGGTGACGATAGAGAAGCCTCATTAATGTACGCAGGCCGTATGCGTTTGCGTCCTATTTTGATGACGACATTTGCCCTGATCGCAGGCATGTTGCCGGTGGCGATCGGCATGGGCGAGGGCGGTGAGTTTTATCGTCCGCTAGCGATTTCTATCATCGGCGGCACGATCACTTCCACCTTGCTGACCTTATTGGTGGTGCCGACTTTCTACGACAGCATTGAGATCGCACGCGACCGCATGTTTGCTAAGTTTGCGGATAGAAATAGTCGCTGGAATCCCTTATTGGCCTTTTTTGTCACGCTGATCGAAGCGATTTTGACGCTGACAATGTTGCGGTTTGTATTTCGCCTTTTTGTTAAACCTACCCGCTCAAGTCAGACGTAAATTGACTGCCTATCGGGAGTGCTGATGGCGGTACCTGGTTCGATCGTTCTTGCTAGAACGATCGTTTTCATGCTGGTCTGCTACTAATATTTGGTTCGGGGTCTGAAGCGCTGTAGGCTGGGCTGAAAATTAACCGGAAACTATGGTTTGGTGACTTAGACGCATTAAATGATGCAATTAGAAAATTCATTTATCGTTGGGATTCTGCAAATTGACAATAATAGTAAGTTGAGAAAATTGATATTCGCAGAGCGTGGGCTTATCGGCGTCAAAAATATCTAGCCTTCCGCAGACGACTATGAATTAGGTTTTTCAATCACAGCTTCGTAACACCTCCAAGGTCAGCTAAGGATATACGGTAGGTTGTCATAACAAAACATCTATTAATGTAATCCGTGATCTGCCTGCCAGCAGATATCGCCGGAAAAACATCGCTTAGGTTTTGTGATTCTTACGACCGCTTTGACGCTAGCCAATTTTTAAAATGGCTGGTGGTTTTTTGTGCTAAATGGTCTCTGATTTGAAATGTGAATGCCTATTTCATGCGTGTTCGTATTCAGTCTGTGTCATCGCATTTCCGAACCTTTTGTATGATCGCGGCCAGCTCTTTGACAGCCGCTACTATTTGTGATGGCTGCAGTTGTGCATAGCCCAAGATTAGTCCATTACAGCGCGTCGTACCCTCTTCAACAGCGTGTACGCTCATTGGTTGAGCTACAATTCCCTTCTGCAGTGCATGCGAACTAACCAAAACGTCTGACACTGAGTTATCCAAATAAAGAATTAGGTGCATGCCTGCCGATTCACCATAAACCCGACCTATTGAACCAACGTGGGTTTCAAGTGCTATGCAGAGGGTGTTACGTCGTTGTCGATACAGCCGTCGCATACGGCGCAGATGCATTGCGAACTGGCCACTGAGCAAAAATTCTGCCAACGCTAATTGATCAGCAACCCGACCTCTTGGTATGGATTGCTCCAGCAATTGTGTTAGCGTTTCTACCATGCTCGTGGGCACGACCATGAAACCGATACGCAGGGCGGGGAACATCGTCTTACTGAATGTGCCTAAGTAAATCACTGGTGCATTGTGCGTCAAGCCCTGCATTGCCGACAGTGGAGGACCATCGTGCCGGAATTCGCTATCGTAGTCATCCTCGATAATTAGGGCGCCGGCCGCCTTAGCGCTATCGATAAGCGCTATGCGTCGTCCTACGCTCAACACGCTGCCCGTTGGATATTGGTGCGATGGTGTGACGTAAATAAGTTTGGGTGGATGGTCGACCCAATCGGCGGCAGAAGGTGCAATGCCGTCAGAATCAATCGAAATCGCATGTAGTCGCAACTCGGCCGCGCGAAACGCGACCAGTGCACCTTTGTAACCAGGATTTTCTATCCACACCAAGTCGCCCGCGTCGGCAAATGCGCGCGCGCACAGATCTAAGCTCGCCTGCGTGCCGTCGGTGATAAATATTTGCGTTGCGTCACATGCGGCACCACGTGAGACGCGCAAGTGATCCGCAATCGCCTTGCGTAGCTGCAAATCTCCCGCTACGTCTGCATAATTTAATTGTGCGGATATGATTGAGCGCCAAGCTCGGTCCAATAAGCGGCGCCAGGTTCCGATTGGGAAATCTGCTAGAGAGGGTACGCCGGGCGCAAATGCACAACTCATGTTGGAACCAGGTATCGGAGAAGAGATTTTTGCGCGTCGCGATAGTCTAGAGTAGGTATAGGTAGCGGCCTTAGTCGTTTGCGAGGTTGCGACGCCAATATCTGCCACGACCGTACCGCGTCGATCAGAGCGAACGTAACCCTCTGTCGCTAATTGTTCATAGGCGTATAAGGCTGTGTTACGAGCCAAGCCCATATCAGCTGCGAGCTGCCGAGTACTTGGCAGCCGCATTCCAGCACTGAGATTGCCATTTCGAATCGCCGTGCGCAGGCATTCATGCAACAAGCGTTGACGTGACCAATTGAGATCGTGATGTTCTTTCGAAAAATTTGCGATCAGTAATGCGTAATCCACTATTGGATCCAAAATTTAATGCATACTTGGATCTATTTTTAGAGCCAATATTTCATTATATTGTATGTTCACATTACTTTTTGGGAACCAAGATTATGGCTGCGCAAACTGACACACCACCCAGCGAGCGCACTCGCGTGCGTCGCCTTGCCGAGCTGGCGAATTACGAGCACAGCACTTTATATGCGATCGTCGACTCTGCATATCTGTGTCACATCGCGTTTTACGACGAGAAAGGATCGCATTGCATTCCAACTGCATGTTGGCGTCAAGGTAATCATCTCTATATTCATGGCTCGAATGGTGGGCGATTACTCAAATTGCTATCTGGCGATGTGCAGGTATGTGTCGCGATTACTCACCTCGACGGACTAGTACTTGCACGTTCTGCCTTCAACCATTCCATGAACTACCGCTCCGCAGTGATTTATGGCAACTTTGAGCGCGTGACGAGCGAAACAGATAAACGTGGCGCTTTAGATGCATTCATGGATAAGCTGGCGCTTGGTCGACGGGACGAGGTTCGCCCCGGTAGCAATAAAGAATTTGCGGCAACGACGGTAATGCGTATCTCGCTTGAAGAGTCTGCGGCGAAAGTAAGGGAAGGTGGGCCGATCGATGATGAGGAAGATATGTCGATTCCGGTATGGGCTGGAATTTTGCCATTTATACGAACGCAGTCGCCTCCGATTACCGATCAAGCCGTGATAGTTGAAGCACCGTTATATGTGCGTCAATGGAGCGAAATAAGAGCTAATTTTTCAGCTGATTAGCAAGCAAAGATAAGCGGATGATTTATCGCAATACTTTTGTCTGTAGGCTAGTATGAAATTACAGTATTTCATCCGTTGATTCTAGAATCTTATTTAGCTTACTTCCTGCAACTAAACGTCCGGCTCGGGCAAAGCCATCTGATACATCAAGGTATGTTGCATCCAATTACCACCAAACTTCAATTCCTTCGATTCTTTATTTGTCTGCCAGTTGCTAAGCACCGAGAAAACATTCATTCGTATTGATGATTCACTTGTTTCTTATGAGATCATATTTCAAATTGGTTGATGGTTTACTGCCCAATTGGTGGTTGATTTGACTTGCGGAGGGGCGGCTCATTCCTGGGTCAATCATTGACCTTTTTCATACTAATATCCAATTGCTGACGAATCACCATATGAAGTTGAGTGTGGTATTCGGGCATTGGATTTCTATCTTTTACCAGAATGTTATTTTTAGATGAGAATATACTGTAAGAGAGTATTTGTTAAGAGGCCATATAACGCGAAGACGATTAGACGGCGGATTCAGCTACGAAGAGCAACGGGAGGTAAGTTTTAGTGGGAGTATATCCAAATTATAAAAAACCTCAAACGGCGTTCGATAGCCGAGGCA